>NZ_JAOCHX010000042.1:0-25949 GCF_029843245.1 Empedobacter sp. GD03739
TTTATGTGATTAAGGTAAGTTCCAACGTAAACTCAACGCTGAATAAAAGGTTGTCGAAAAACGAGGGTCTGCAATATCTTTCTTTCTAAAAAGACTCTTTAAACTTCTTTCATTTTCGGAAAAAGATCGTACCAAAGTCGTTCCTCCTGTTAATTGGAGTTTTAGCGAATTACTCAATTTTATTTCAGGACGTAAACCTGCTACAACTTGCTGATAACCTACTAATAATGATTTGCCTTCTTTGGATCTTTCAGCAACCATTCCACTAAGATTTACCACGCCTTTCAAAGCAAAGTTTGTTGTCATTTGGTAACCTGCTTCTACACCTTCTGGAAAATTAATATTCACATTGAATTTGTCACCTCCAGTTTTCCAATCAAAATAAATTCCTGGTATTACCATAGGAACTCCAAAGTTATTCGATAATACAGGTCCTAACCCTAAAGCTAATTTTGGATTAAAATGTTTAATAAATAAAATACCTCCTTGCCCCAAAATATCATTAGCAGATATATTTTCCATATCAGTATAAATACCTACTGAAGCCATTGTCAAAATAGACCATGAAGAACTAATAGGTGAAAAGTATTGTAAACCAATTTGAGTATTCAACATTTCTGAAGGAAATAATTGTTCTTCATAATTTTTATTGTTCATTCTTGCATACGCAGTACTAAATAGCAAAGACCAGTTGCTATATTTTCCATTTTTCAATTCTTTCGTATATAAAGGAATTTTCAAACTCACTTCTGCTTTTTTGAAATCGCTTTTAGAATCTGTTTTTAAACTATCTATTGGACGTATATAATTGGAAAATGGAACATATTCCATTTTTAATTGACCTCCAATTTTATTTTGTGCATTCAAGAAAGTCGTCAATAAACTAAACGCGGAAATTAAAATGTTTTTTTTCATCTTTTTTTGCCAAAGAGAGGAGTTTTAATAGTAAAAAAATAAATTAATTGACGAATTGCTATTCCTGATTGATATACGGCGATAGAAGAACGATATCATTATTTATTCTAAAGTCGAGAAGAGTTTTTTGATTACTTTTTTGCGTTCTAAATATCGATGAATTACATTTTCTTTTCTTAGTAGAATAAGGCGTAACGAATAAGTAACTTTAGAATTAATTTATTCAATAATTGAAGAAAATCAAATAAAACATTTACTTTTATTATATTAACCCTTTTTGATATAATGAGAATATGAACAAAGAATTTTTTAAAAATATATTGACAACTCAAATTCCGATTGCGTGGATTGCGGGAGTTCGTTTGGAATCGTGGGAAGAAAATAAAGTTTCGACACGAGTAAAATATGGATTCCTTAACCAAAATCCGTTCAAAAGTATGTTTTGGGCAGTGCAAGGAATGGCAGCAGAATTTTCTTCTGGTTTGATGGCAAATGCTAAGATTGCGAAATCAGGTGAAGATATATCGATGTTGGTTTTGGGAATGCAATCGAAGTATTTGAAAAAAGCTATTGGTAAAATTGTGTTTACTTGCGAAGATGGAGAAAAAATAGACGCAGCTATAAAAGAAGCGATCGAAACGAAGAAAGGTGTATCGCTAAATGTGACAAGTAGAGGCGTAGACGAGGAAGGAGATGTTGTTTCAGAATTTCAGTTTACGTGGACATTCAAGTTGAGAGATAAAAAATAATGAAACCAATACTTAAAACATTTTTAATTTCTGTACTATTTAGTTTTATTGTTTCTTTTGTAAGTTGTTTAGTATTATTTCTTCACGAATCCTACAAAAGTTACGGTTCAATTCGTATTGTAAATTTTTCTAGTGTTATGTATTTTATAATTCAGTATTCATTTTTAGTTGTTTTACAGTTGATTATACTTAATTTTTTGGTTGGAATTATGCTAAAAAAATTCAAAATCAGACTATCAAAACAATTTATAATTTATGCTTTTTTAGCGTTGATTTATTTTATAGGAATTAATTATTACATTGATTTTAGATTAATTGTAATTAATCCTACATAAAAATATAAAGGCTGAAATTTATTCAGCTTTTTTTGTGATTTCTTGTTTCAAAATTGAAATTACTTCATCTATTTCTTCAAAATTTAGATGCGCAAATCCAAGGCGAATTCCAGTTTGATGTTGGGTTTGATATAAAATTGTTTGTGGAATAAACAATTCATTTTTTAAACAATTTCGTTTTAATTCCATTAAATTTATAGGTTGATTAAAATTAATCCAAACAGCTAAACCTCCATTTGGACTAGTAAAACTGATAAAATCATTTAATTCCGTTTTCAATTTCTGACAAAAATAATCGCGTCGTTCTCGATAGGTTTTACGATGTTTTTTTAGGATTCGATTTATTTCACCTTCACTAATCATTTCACCTAAAACTTGTTCGATAAATGGATCAACTTGTTGATCAAGAATTGATAAGTGTTTCTTCGCTTCAAGAATTAGATTTTTCGGTGCTACAATAAATCCAATTCGGTAACCTGGTGCAAGGTAATGACCAAATTTTCCAGTATAAAGAACCATTCCATTTTGATCCGAACTTGCCAAAGGTAAAATTGGATGATTGCTGTAATGGAAATCAAAATCGTAATCATCTTCCACAATTGCAAAACCAAATTCCTGCGAAAGTTGTAGTAATTCAACTCTTCTTTGCGAACTTAATGTAACCGTTGTAGGATAATGGTGATGCGGTGTAACGTAAACAATTCGTATCGGAAATTGCTCGCATAATCTTCTTAAATCATCGGTGTCAATTCCAAATTGATCCGTTTTTATTTGTTTGATTTTAGCAAATTGTGTCTGAAAAATCATGTTACTTTTATAGTAACTTAAATTTGCGACAGCGACAAAATCATTTTGTTTTAGTAGAATTTCAGCAATTAAAAAAAGTGAAATTTCCGAACTTCTCGTTACCAAAATATTTTCTTTCGAAATATGTAAACCTCGTGTTAAATTGAGATAATTCGCTAAATTCTTTAAAAAATAATCATTTTTGGAATGATTTACTTTTGAAATTGAAGTTTTTCGTTTTAAAATAGCTGAATATAATTTAGCAGGAAGTTTTAATTCTGCTAACCGATGATCGATTGATCCATCTGTTAAATATAATCGTTGATTAAAATTTTCGTACGGATTATCCAAAAGTATCGATTGTTCAAATTGAAAACCCGTTCTATCAGGATACAAATTGATTGAAAACTGTTTTGGAACAATCGTTTTCTGAAACTGTTGAGAGGCGTGACTCAATACATAACTTCCTCTATTTGGAACGATTTCTATCCAACCTTGAGCTTCAAGTTCCTGAAAACTATTGACAATTGTATTGCGATGAAGTGTTAAAATCTCACTTAATTGCCTCGTTCCAAGTAATTTTGTTCCACTTGGAATATAGCCTAATTGTATAGCTTTAGCCAGTTGATTCGCTAATTGAAGATAAATCGGTGTATCCGAATTGCGTTCGATTTTGATAAAACTTTTGTATGGTATTTCAGCCGGACTATTCATTATCTGTAAACTGGTATATTATGACAGGTCGGAAAGGTACTACTTTCGCATCAGATTTAACTCAATTAATTAAATAATTAGTCAAAAATGAAGAAGATTACTATGGTATTGTGTTTAGCTGCACAAAGTATTTTTGCACAAAATGTGAATGATACCATTGCGATAGGTGAAGTTTCTATTTTAGATAACCGTCTGAATACGCCACTTTCTAAAGAAAATAGAAACATTTATGTATTAAGTAAATCAGAAATTAACAAATTACCTGCACGTTCTTTACAAGATGTGTTGCAGTATGCATCTGGAATAGATTTGCGTCAACGTGGTCCATTCGGAACGCAAGCTGATATCTCGATGGATGGTGGAAGTTTTGAGCAAACATTGATTTTGTTGAATGGTGCAAAAATTATGGATCATCAAACAGCTCATAATGCGCTAAATCTTCCCATTCCACTAGAGGCGATTGACAGAATTGAAGTGGTACGTGGTCCGGCTGCTCGTGTTTATGGAAATAATAGTTTGACAGGTGTGATAAATATTGTCACGCGTCAACCAAAGAAAACGGGCGTTTATGCGAATACCTATTTTGGTACAAATTTTAAGAAAGATAGCGAAGATACAGGCGATACCTACACAAGTAGAGGTGTGCAACTTGGCGCGAATTTGGCAAAAGAAACGCATCAACATCAGTTGTATGTGAGTCACGATTGGGGAAATGGATACCGATACAATACGGCTTACGAGAACAATAAATTGTATTATCAAGGGAATTTTCAGTTTGATGATGCCAATAGTTTAGTTGCTTCGTATGGTTATGTGAAAAATGGATTTGGAGCAAATGGTTTTTATGCATCTCCGGGTGATAAAAATTCGAAAGAATTGGTTGAAACAACTTTAGTTAACATTCAATCAAAGCATCAATTATCGGATCGAATTATCTTAGCGCCACGAGTGAGTTATCGTTACAATTTTGATGATTATCGCTATTATAAAAACGATTTGAGTAAAGCGCGTTCTCTGCATTATTCAAATTCTATTTCGGGAGAAGTAAACTCGACGTATCAATTAAATAAAGGGCAAATTGGAGTAGGAGTTGAGTATCGAAATGAGCAAATTTCATCCACAAGTATCAAAAATCATACACGCGATAATGTTGGCTTTTATGCGGAATATAAGACGGATATTACACCAAAATTGAATGTAAATGTCGGAACATATGTTAACTATAACTCTCAATATGGTTGGCAAGCTTTCCCGGGAGTTGATGCGAGTTATACAGTAAATTCGAACTTGAAATTGATGGTAAATGCAGGTACAAGTCAGCGAATTCCTTCGTTTACAGATTTATATTTAGATCAGCGACCAGGAAATATAGGAAATGCAAATGTAGAATCTGAGAAGGCTTTTCAAACAGAAATTGGACTTAAATACAATAAGAGAAATTGGACGTTTAATGCCTATTATTTTTATCGTTCGATTACAGATTTTATCGATTGGGTACGTTTAACATCTAATGAACCATGGCAAGCACAAAATTTTGGAGATTTGAAAACACACGGATTTAATACGAAGGTTTCGTACTTAGCAAATCTTTCTGCGAATCAAAATTTGAAGTTTTCTTTGAGCTATTCTTATCTTGATCCTGAGTTTAAAAATGTTGATGATCAATACAATTCTAAATATAAAATAGAAAGTTTAAAACATCAGTTAATCAATACAATAGATTATACAATCGGAAGAACTACTTTAAGTTTAGCGAATCGTTATAATACACGTCAATCATATAAATCTTATTGGATTACTGATGCAAGAATTAATCATTCATTCAAAAATAATTTGAGTATTTATTTTGATGCACAAAACATTTTTAATACTACGTATAACGAAGCTGGAGCCATTCCGTTGCCAACAACTTGGATGAGTTTAGGAATTAAATTTACAGGGATTTAGATGATGACAAACATTTAATATTCTCTTTAATAGTTTATATTATAAATGCGATGAGACAACTTTTTTAGGAAAGTTGTCTCTTTTTGATTCCATAAATTTCTTCCTAACTTTGCAAAAATAAATTGTATGATTATCATCGATTCGCCATCTCATGATGCGTATTTCAATATAGCTTTAGAAGAATATTTATTGTACCACTATCCAACAGAAGATATTTTTTTGCTGTATATCAATGCTCCGTCAATAATTGTCGGAAAATTTCAGAATACATTGGCAGAAATTAACTTGGATTATGTGACTGAGAATAATATCAAAGTTGTTCGTCGCATGTCGGGTGGTGGAGCTGTTTATCATGATTTAGGGAACCTAAATTTTTCTTTTCACACATTATTAGGACAGAATGATTTTATGGATTTTTCAACATTTACCGAGCCTATCATCAAATTATTAAATAGTTTGAATGTTCCTGCAAAATTGGAAGGAAGAAACGATTTGTTAGTTGATGGTAAAAAGTTTAGTGGAAATGCAAAATTGGCTCGTAATGGAAAAATGATTCAACACGGAACGATACTTTTTAATTCGGACATGTCAGTTTTAGGCGATGCATTAAAAATTAATCCATTAAAATATGTGGATAAAGCCATCAAATCTAATCGTGCACGTGTGATTAATTTGATCGAATATTTTCCAAATGAAATGACGACGGACGAGTTGAAAGCTTTGTTGATTGATGAAATGTTAGAAACAAATGAAGGAGCGACAATTTATCATTTAACAATCGAAGATTTGAATGGTATTGCGAAATTGATTGAAGAAAAATACCAAACATGGGATTGGAATTTTGGTTTTTCACCAAAATATAATTTCAAAAATGCAAAGAAAATTCCAGCAGGTTTTATTGAAGTTCACTTGGATGTAGAGCGAGGCGGAATAATTGAAAAAGCTAAAATATTTGGTGATTTCTTCGCTTCAGAACCGATTGAAGGTTTAGAAAATAAACTAATTGGTGTTAAACATA
Source organism: Empedobacter sp. GD03739 (assembly GCF_029843245.1). Classification (NCBI taxonomy): domain Bacteria; kingdom Pseudomonadati; phylum Bacteroidota; class Flavobacteriia; order Flavobacteriales; family Weeksellaceae; genus Empedobacter; species Empedobacter sp. GD03739. Next base: position 6,465 of record NZ_JAOCHX010000042.1, read on the forward strand.
ACGAAGAAGAAATTACAAAAGTTCTGAATTCTATTGATGTAACAGATTATTTTGGAAAGGTTACAGTAGACGAAATTTTAGAATTATTTCGATAAAATTATAAGCCAAATTTTTATGAAAGTTTGGTTTTTTGATTTCAATTTTACTTCTAGATAAAAAATTCTGTTTCTTCTTAAGAAATTGTTGAATCCTTTCTGGATACTTGTTTTTTTACATTTTAGATGAAAAATCGTTTTGAAAACTTACTTGATCTAATTTTAACCTTCCTATTTCTCAGTTTTTTGCAAAAATAAAGACGGAAGAGCTCACGACTTTTAGTTAATTAGTAATATAAAAAAAATCGCTTAAGTAGAGAACTAAGCGATTTTTCAATAGATGTAGTTAAGGTAATAAGAATTGGTTAGTAATCTTATTTTGGGTTGTTTAGTGGTTGAAATATAGATTGTTATTTCTTTTTCAAAATTGATAAAAATTTTAGAATTAAAATATCCCTATTTATAGGTATTTTTTAAGGTTTTGAAATCAATCCATATTCTATTGCTGATGTGATTGCTGAACTTAAATTTGATGTTTTAAATTTTTCGATCAAATTTTTTCGATGACTATCTACCGTATGTGTACTAATAAATAACTTATCTGCAATTTGTTGTGTTGTTAATCCTTGTGCAGCTTCAATTAAAACCTCTTTTTCGCGACGCGTCAATTTCGGAATCGTATTCAAACCATCTTTTTCTTTTTTACTCATCACATTTTTGGTTTGTGAACAAAGAAATTTCTTTCCATCAAAAATAGAATTAATTCCTTCTAATATTTCGTCAACAGAAGCATTTTTCTGAATATAACCCGAAGCACCTTCTTCCAAACAACTATTAATCACAGCGTATTCATTGTGCACGCTCAACATAATAATGTGCATATCAGGATATTTTTTCTTGAAAGGTTTAATCAATTCAATACTATTGGTGTCCGATAAATTGATATCTAATAAAAGAATATCAATTTCTGTGGTTTTTAAGGCTTCTTGTAATTGTTGAGCCGAAGCATAACAATCAACTACTTGTAAGTTTGGCTGATTACTCAAAATATTTCGCAAACCTTCTAATAATAAAGGATGATCGTCTGTAATTGCTATTTTTATCATAAGTTATATTTTAGGAAATTGGAACTCTATACTTGTTCCTAAATCGATTTCTGAATGTATATTTAATTGTCCTTTTAAAAATTGAATGCGTGATTGAATATTATGTAAACCTGCTGATTTCGTTAGTTTTGTATTATTCATGTCAAAGCCTTTCCCATCATCTTCAACGGTTACAGAATAGTTTGTCTCATCTTCTACAAATTGGATGATAATTTGTGCTGCATTTGCATGTTTAATGGCATTATTTACTAATTCTTGAATGATGCGATAGACCAATAATTGATTTTCTTTGTCAAGAGAATTAGTATAGCTCAAAAATTGAACATCAATATCCAATTGTTCATTTGACATTCGGATTGCATATTCTTTTAAGGCTTCTTCCAAACCATATTTCAACAACAAATCTGGCATTAAATTATGTGCTACACGACGCAATTCATCAACTGCTCCATCTAATTGATGAATGGATTTTGCCATATCCTTTTTAGAATGATTGTCAATTTTATCGTTGAGATGCGTTAATTGAATTTTTGTTCCAGAAAGTAAGCCACCTAAACCGTCATGTAAATCACGTGCAAGACGAGCACGTTCTTGCTCTTGACCATCAAGAAGTGCTGTTAAAGTAGATATTTTAGAATTTTGACGTTCTTGTTCAATTTCCAATTTATACAATTCTTCACGTTGTTTTAGATGTTTGTTGCGTTGTTTTAAGGCATAAAGTAAAAGAGCAAGTAAGGCGATGAAAAAGATAATCGAAAAGATATAATACTTGTTTAATTTATTTTTGAAATTAAGTTCTGTGATATAATTGACCAATTCATCCTTTCTATTTTTATTTTCTAGTTTAGAAAGCCTTAAATTCTGTTCAGAAATAGTTAATTCTTGTGAGCGTTTATCGGATTCTAATCGAGATAACTTTAATTGTTTACGTTGAAAATCTTCACTTAATCTTACATTTTCTAACTCTTGTTCTTGTTGAATTCCTAATGAGTGCATTAGTTGAATTTGTTGCTCTTTTTTCTCAGCTTCTAATTGTAAACGAATCATTTGTTGTTGCTGACGTTCTTTATCAAATTGAGCTTCTAAACGTTTACTGATCTGCGCTTGTTCGTTATCATAAATTTCTTTGTAAGTAGATGTATACAATTTATAATAACGCAAAGCTTCTTTGTAATTCCCTTCACGATCTTCAATATTAGATAAGCTTAAATACAACGAAAGAAGAATATTTTTGTCAGGCATTGTATTCTCGTTGACTTTTATAAGTGAATTGAGTAGATAGCTTTTTGCAGTAGAAACTTCGTTATTCTGCAAAGATAATTCGGCTAAAATACCATTAGCAGCGGCAACGTGATCGGATTGATTATTTTGTTCTCCTATTTCTTTGGCTAAATTGGCATATTTGATAACTTTTCCTTGATAGTTTTTTGGATAAAACTGAAGATATAAATTGGCTAGATTAATAGCAACAAACGACAAATCTGTTGCGGTAGCCATTTCATTTTTTTTTTTATAATACGTATTAATTGCGTTAGAATAATATTTTTCGGCTAAATCTCGTACAAAAATATTCTTTTCATTCTGCATAAATTTTTGTTCATACATGTATCCAATCGACATATAAGAAGTAAAAATTAGATTAGGATTATTTTGTTTAAGCGCTACATCTAAAGCAAGTTTGCTGTACTTTTCTTGTAATTCGTAATCATCCCATCTCGAATAAATTCCAGTCAATTCGTTATAAATAGAACTCATTCGTGTAAGAACAGTTGGCGTAACAGTAGCTTTATCTAGAAATTTAAGCCCATCAATAAAATTTTTTACAGCCTTAGAATCTTCATTGTTTCTTAAATTCAACCATCCTTCACAATATTTAACATATCCTTTTGTTGAATAATCAGTTGTGCGTCCGCTGTAATAAATTGCTTTTTGCAAATTATAGTTTGTTGCACTCAAATTATCATCAATACGATTATTCATTGCAGAAACAGCATGTAAATAAGCAGCATATTTTCCATCACTCAGTTTTTCGGCGCTCGAAATATTTTGTTTCAGAACAGCGAAAGCTTTTTCTTTTTGATTATTAAACAATAAAGCTTGCGCATATTTTCCGGTTATTTCGTATCGTTCAATAGAATTAGGAGCCGTTTTATTATATTGATTCTCAAAATTAATCAGTACTTCCTGTGCATTAGCAATTCCACTAATAGCGCATAAAATAATGACTATAAGTTGAAAAAAAAGAGTTTTTAAAGCACTGTTACTTTTTAACATATTGTGATGTTGAGTTTATTTGAGCTAATATAATGTCTTTTGTAGAATCAAAGAAACTAAAACAATCCGAAGACTGTTTTAGTTTGTACATAAGTTGAGGTAGGTTAGGATATAGGTTATTGTTATTTCTTAAAGTTAATATGAACGTCGAAAAATTCACCCTTTTGAAGAATTTCGTCTAAATTTCGATCAATAATTAAAGCAATATGTACTTGATCGTTGTCGTAAATATTCCAATCCATTTCAGCGTCATATTGATAAACACCTTTTAATGTCCATTTGTAAATATCCCAATTTCCAGACGTTCCAATTTTATCCACACGTTTTTCATTATTTGAAACATAATATAAATATTGATGTCCATCATACGATAAAAACGGATAATATATGACTTGGTTTTTCTCTGCAGCAAAACCACTACCAGATTCAAAATACGGAATGCTTTCTATCTTTATTCCTTCTTGAAAATTAACATCAGCCGAACTATCAGTCACTAATGCTTGTGCAGCGTAAAACAGATTTTTCTTTTCTTGATAAGGTTTATTTAGATATTCAATACTAAATTCTTCAGGACGAAGCGTAATTGTTTGATCAGCTTTATCAATATTAAATGTTTGATTTCCTTGCTTTATTATAATATTATTAGTTGTATATTCTTGTGCATTTCCAAAAGAAGCCAAAAGACTACAAACCATTAGAACCATTATTTTTTTCATCTACTTTTCTATTTTGATACAGCTAAATTATCTCGAAAATTCTTCAAAAAACTCACTATAATTATTGAATTTATGATCTTCTCAGAAAAATATATAAAAAGTTAATTCTAAAAATTTCAATAATAATAGAAACGATATCATATTATTGATTTATAAGTAAAATTTTATTTCAAAATTCTTTCTAACAAGCATATTTACTAGATATGGTGAGAGTAAGAACTCTTGTATTTACTTTATATTTTTAATTTAAATTGATAACTTTCAGTTTTATTAAAAGTAATTCTTCATATGCTAAATTTTGAACAACCACATTTAAGAACAAACATACTTACAGGAGAAAAAATATTAGTTTCTCCTCATCGAAGTAAAAGACCTTGGCAAGGTCAGGTAGAAGATATTCACGAAGAACAAAGACAACAATATGATGAAACATGTTATTTGTGTCCTGGAAATAAACGTGCCGAAGGACAAATAAATCCTAATTATTCGGATAGTTTTGTTTTTACGAATGATTTTTCTGCCTTATTAGATTCTACTGAAGAAGAAACTTACAATGAAAACAATCTCTTGAAAGCTGAAGCCGAAAAAGGAATTTGTAAAGTAATTGCATTCTCACCTCGTCATGATTTAACGCTTCCTGAATTGGAAGTTGATGAAATCAAAGAAGTGGTTGATGTTTGGCAAAAAGAATTTTCAGAATTATCTAAAAATGAATGGATTAAATATATTCAGATTTTCGAAAATAAAGGTGCAATTATGGGATGTAGTAATCCGCATCCGCATGGTCAAATTTGGTCACAACAATCACTACCTTCAGAAATTGTAAAAGAAACGAAGCAACAAAAAGAGTATTTTGAGAAAAACGGAAAATCTCTGTTAACAGCTTATTGGCAACAAGAAGAAAAGGAGGCGACTCGTGTTGTTATTAATAATGAACATTTTATCGTTGTCGTTCCTTTTTGGGCAGCTTGGCCGTATGAAACGCTTGTTATTAGTAAAAGACATATGCAAGATATTTCACAATTTACAGAAGAAGAAAAAAAAGATTTAGCCAAAACATTAAAAGAATTAACAACCCGCTACGATAATATTTTTAAAATATCTTTTCCATATTCGGCTGGTATGCATCAAGCGCCAGTGAATACTGATGAGGTCGATTTTTGGCATTGGCATATGCATTTCTACCCACCTTTATTACGTTCTGCAACTGTCAAAAAATTTATGGTTGGATATGAAATGTTAGGAAATCCTCAACGTGATATTACACCAGAATTTGCAGTAGAAGTTATTAGAAATCAATCCACAAAACATTATAAAACCATTTAAAAAATGATTGCAAAAGAAACTATTATTCAAGCTTTTAAAGAACAATTTAATCAAGAGCCAACTATTGTTGTAAAATCTCCAGGTCGAATTAATATTATTGGAGAACATACCGATTATAACCAAGGTTTTGTGATGCCTGCCGCGATTGATCAATATATTTATGTTGCAGTTAGTGTACGAAATGATGAAGAATTACATTTATATTCGTCTGATTATGAAGAAAACTATCAAACAGCTTTAAATCAAGATTTGAGTAATGCGCCAGATTGGTCAAAATATATTATTGGTGTAAGTGAAATTATTCAAACTAAAACATCTAAAATAAAAGGTTTTAATGCTTATGTAGTTGGTGATGTTCCTTTGGGAGCTGGACTTTCTTCGTCTGCGGCTTTTTCTAGCGCAATTGGTTTTGCTTTGAACGAATTATTTCAAATCGGGCTTTCTCGCGTTGATTTGGCAAAAGTTGGTCAGCAAACAGAACATGATTATGTTGGTGTAAAATGTGGAATTATGGATCAATTTGCTTCTATTATGGGTAAAGATAATCACGCTATTCAATTAGATTGTCGCGATTTATCTGGATATACTAACTTAGTTGGGAGTAAAAGTTAAGCATAAAACCTTAATTTTAATATATGAAAAGAATCCGTAAAATTTATCCAAGCGATTTTAAACTCCAAGCGGTTGAATTAAGTTTTGAGCGAAAAAACATATCAGAATTAGCCAGAGAATTGGGTATAACAGTTAGTTTACTATATAAATGGCGCAAAGAATATGCTGAATTTGGTACAGGAAGTTTTCCAGGTAAAGGAAATCTTAAACTCACTGCAGAGCAGGAAAAAATTCACGATTTAGAGCGAAAACTGAAGGATGCTGAACTTGAACGAGACATCCTAAAAAAGGCGATCAGCATTTTTTCCAAGAGCGGTCGTTGAAATATCAATTCATCAAAAATCATGAAATTATTTATCCGATTGAAAAAATGTGTAAAGTTTTAAAAATCAGTCAAAGCAGTTATTTTAGATGGAAAAAGTGTCCGTTTTCTGTTAGATTTCATAAAAAAGAAGAGCTGAAACAACGTATTTTAACGATTTATTTTGATTCAAAGCAACGTTACGGTAGTCCAAGAATTACAGCAGAATTAAATAATTTAGGATTTAAAATATCTCGAATTACAGTTTCAAAATACATGAGAGAACTTGGAATTAGAAGTAAATTGAGCAAGAAATTTAAAATCACAACAGATTCTAAACATAATTATTTGGTTGTAGAAAATATTCTTGATAGAGATTTCGAAAGCACTAAACCTGCCCAAAAATGGGTTTCTGACATCACTTACATCAGAACAATTGAAGGATTTTTGTATTTAACAATTGTTCTTGATTTGTACGATCGCAAGGTTATTGGTTGGAGTTTGTACGATGAAATGAGCACTGAAAAAACAAGTTTATCAGCCTGGAAAGTCGCTTTAGCAAACAGAAAGATAGAAAAAGGATTGATTTTTCATTCAGATCGAGGAGTTCAATATGCCAACAATAAATTTGCTAATATGCTAGAATCTCATCATGTTATTAGAAGTATGTCGCGTAAAGGAAATTGCTGGGATAACGCTGTGGCAGAGAGTTTCTTTAAAACACTGAAAACAGAATTGATTTATGGAAATAAACTCATAAATAAACAACAAATGGAATTGGAAATATTTCAATACATCGAAATATTTTACAATAAAAAAAGAAGGCATAGTGCCTTAAATTATAAAACGATTGAAGAATTTAATCAACAAAAAATTAGTTATAAAAATGTAGCTTAACTAATACTCCTATTTTTGTTTGCATATCCATTTTACACACGAAAATCAATTTATCGATCTTTATACGATAAGTAATTCGAATGGAATGACTGTTCAATTCACTAATTTAGGTGCGCGTATTGTTAGTTTGATTGTTCCTGATTCTGAAAATAATCTAACTGATGTTGTAATCGGAATGCAAACTGCGGAAGAATATCTTTCGAAAGATGAACCTTATTATGGAACTATTATTGGACCTTTTACGGGACGAATTTCGAATGCTCAGTTTAAAATTAAAGATAAAACCTATCAATTAATTAAGAATAATGGAGAAAATACATTGCATGGTGGTCATAAAGGACTTCATTTTGCCATTTGGTCAACTTCTTTAGAAGAAAATAAAATCATTTTTCGTTATCAATATCCTCATTTGGAAGAAGGTTTTCCTGGACCAATTCATTTTGAAGTTCATTATACCTTAACAGAAAAAAACGAATTAATTCTTGAGTATTTTGGGGATTCAGAAAATGATACCATTATTAATTTGACAAATCATTCATATTTCAATCTAAATGGAGCAGGAAATGGGACGATTTTAGAACATAATTTACAGATTAATTCAAGTCAAATTACAACGCTTAATGCGGATTATTCGCTAAGTGGAGATTTCTTAAAAGTTGAAAATTCACCTTTTGATTTTAGAAATTTTAAAAAGGTTGGAGAATCTATAAATGATAATCATGAACAATTGATTTTTGGAAATGGTTATGATCACTTTTATGTTTTAAAGCAAACATTTGATGAAACGTTGAATCATGCAGTAACTTTAAAGGGAAACCTTTCTGGAATTGAATTAAATGTTTATACAACTGCGCAAGGTGTTTTGTTGTATACAGGGAATTTTATGTCTGATAAAGTTACATTGAAAAATGAAACGACAGATGGTTTTAGAACAGCTTTGTGTTTAGAAACGCAGAATTTTTCTGATTCAATAAATCAACCAAATTTTCCTCAAAAGATTTACAATTCAGAAGAAAAATATTATTCAAAAACAGTTTTTGAATTTAGTTAAAAAAAACATTTATAATATAAGAGAAATCTACATTTCTATGATCTAGATTCTCTTATATTACTTCAATTCTGAGAGAAAACAATGTAATTACCCGCTAATTTATCTTTATCAATATCATATAAATGCAATTCAATTTCTTGTCGAAGTTTTTCCAATTCTTTTAGTTCAATTAATATTGAGGTTTGAAAAATAACTTCTGACAATTGAGTTTTTTCTGAGAAATTTATAAAAATAAGTTCTCCAAGTTCTACATTATTATCTTTTTTGACATGCTCAATTGCGAAATCTAATTTATAATAATGATTAGAAGTATATTTAGTTTGATAAAGTCCAAAATCTCTATTATAACTAATTGTTTTATTATTGATAATAATATTCTCTTTTCCATAAATATTCCACAAAAAATATCGAATAATAAAATAGAAAATAAGGAAACTAATTATAGAAATTGGAATAATAAAATCTTGCGGCTCCGAATCAATAATTGTGATTAAACTAATCGGAATTGAAATCATCAATAAAATGCAAAAGAACAAAAAGAATTTTCTCCTTTTAGAAGGATTAATTTCTAAAGTGACGTACAAGTTAATGTTATCTTTTGCTATTTTATATTGATTTATCATCTATTCAATTCTTTTATTCTTGCTTTATTTCGGCTATCAAGGAGTGATGCAACAGCCCAAATTGCTGCGGGCAACCATCCAATTAAGGTAATTTGTAAGATTAAGCAAATAACGCCTTGTATTATTTTTCCTCTTAAAATGAATGATAACCAAGGTAGGAGTACGGCTAATATGATCATTGTGTTGTATTTATCGAATTAATTATTTCGTTGTAATGTAAAATTGAAACTTTATTTGATGTTGAATGCAAATCATTTTCAATAAGTGATTGAGCAACTTTTTCAGCTTCAATTGATTTATATTTAGATAAGTTTCCTCGTAAAAATATATTAATCAAAGGAAAAACTTTTGCACTGATATTCTCAGCTAAACGATATTCCGTTCGATTGCCAATTAACAAAGATGGACGATACAAGAACAATTGTTTGATAGTATTCTTTTGCAAAGTTTCTTCGGCTTCGCCTTTCATTTTTAAATAAAAATTAGACGAGTTCGCATTTGCACCAACTGCCGAAATATAATGAAACTTAGTTAGTCCTTTTTGACTCCCAAGCTTTGCAAACTGATTCGGAATATCGACTTCAATTTTATGATAAGCATCTAAATCAGGCGTCTTTTTTCGAGTTGTTCCCAAACATGAAAAAATAGAATCAATCTGCTCAATTTCATCTAAATTAATTTCTGAATTAAAGTCAGTTACGATTTCAATTAACTTTGGGTGATTGATTTGTTGAGGTTTTCGAACAATTGCGACAATAGTAGCATAATCAGGATGATTGAATAACTTTTCTAAGAGAAGAGAGCCAATTAAACCTGAGCTTCCTAAAACCAATGCAGTTTTGTTCATCGTCTAAATTTTCATCAACAACCAATACCACGCACCATTTACATCTCCTTGTTCCAAAAGTTTTGCTGCAACTTGATGACGAACCTCTGCAGATTTAAATTTCTTAATATCTAATCGTTGCGTCAATTGTTCTTTGAAATTACGAATCATTTCATTAGTTGGTAATTTTTCCACATTCCCTAATTGACCTAAATTATTGCCTGTTAAATAATTAGAATGCTTCACTTCATCAGGAAGTTGATCTATTCCCAAACCAATTGTGCGCGTAGGTTTTTCGACTTCGAAGATAGATTCCGGAATAACTCGGCAATAATAATCACCACCCATGCGAGCAACTAAATCCAAATCATAAGGCGAAACTTTATCATTTTCATCTAATAAATCCTCTTGCACATGCATGCGCACAATTTCTGCAATCACCAAATTAGCTGCACCTGGTTGATCTGTAACAGAAATTACTTCACGCACTTTACATTCAAATTGAATCGGAGACTCTGCTACACGAGGCGGTTTTACCAACTCTGAAGGTAATTCTGTAAAACCTGCTTTCTCAAATTCATTTACACCTTTTGGATATTCCACACTTGCCAACGATTGTTGCTGAACCATGTTATAATTGACAATATTAATCACACATTCTGGGTGTTCCCAAATGTTTTCTAATGTATGTTTTGTCGATCCATCTCTCATTTTTCGAAGTGGAGAAAACACGCAAATAGGTGGATTTTGTCCCATCATATTGAAGAATGAAAACGGACTCAAATTCACATTTCCATCTTTATCTACCGTACTTGCAAAGCAAATAGGACGTGGGGAAATGGCGTGTTTGAAAATGTCATCAAATTGACTTGTATTTGGCTCAAAAGATTTTGTATGTTGCATAAGTTGAGTTTATTGGGTGTAAAGATGAACAGAATTTACTAATTTTCCTAATCCTGTAACAGACATTTCGATGGTATCATTTGGTTGTAACCATTGTTCTTGATAAGCTGGATTCTGACGTTTTCCAGTGCCATTCAATTCAAGAAAACAACCTGTACCAACAGTTCCAGATCCTATAATATCACCAGGATAAAGTTTTACACCATATGAAATACGTTCAATAATTTCGGCGAAAGTCCAATGCATATCTTTGAAATTTCCACGAGAAACTTCAATATTATTGACTGAACAAGACATTTCTAAATCATAACAATTTCCGATATGTCCTTCTTTAGGCTCAACTTTGTATTTTTCGATTTCGGTTGGTGTGACTAAATATGGACCAAACATCGAAGCGAAATCTTTTCCTTTTGCTGGACCAAGATTCAGTTTCATCTCTTCCATTTGTAACGCACGTGCGCTCAAATCATTCAAAACCATAAAACCACCAATATATTCATCTGCATGTTCTGCTTTTATATTGATACCTTCTTTTTTGATGACAATAGCTACTTCAAGTTCAAAATCCATTCGATCAAAATGTTTTTCCATTGCAACTATTTTTCCTGGACCTTGAATAGCTTGATGATTAGAAAAATAGAATACAGGAAACTGATCAAATTCTGGAATCATATCCAAACCTCTATTCAAGCGTGAAGTTTCTACATGTTGGCGAAAAGCATACGCATCTCTAAAACTTGCTGGATGAGGTATTGGAGCCAAAATTTGTGGTCCTTTTATAATAGCTTTTTTATATTCACCACGTGAAATTTCGTTTGTAATCTGTTGACAGATTAATAGTGAAAACTCGTCATCTGCTAAGATTTCGATTAGAGTAGTGGGTAAGTTGTGATTAATTTTTGTCAAATCATAGATAGCATCTTGCCAAACAAGACCTGCTTTTTCTTGTTGATTTTCTAAGAAAGTAACGAATTTCATTATTTGTTGTTTGAGAGGTGAAGATACGAAGATGATTTTAATGTTGAAATAAGTGAAGAAAAAAAGAGAAAATTTATAGCACTTATTTTATTTATTCATAATAGAATCCATTTTCAACGTTAACTTATCAGCACCTTTTGCATTTAGATGATCTGAATTTTTGAAATCTTTTTTATTGAAATTTTTATTATTAATAAAATAATCGATGAAAACGACATTATCGTATTTCGATAAGCGATTAATATTATTTTTTAAGTTGAAATATTGAGGTGTATTTATGACATAATTTTTATACAAATTGGTTGTAGGAGTAGCCAATAGAACAATTTTTATATCATTTGATTTTGCTTGTTTTATAATTTGTTCTAAATCATAAAAATGTGTTTTTATAATATGTTGTACTTGATTTGAATTCAAATTTGCACGATGTCTTTCAAACGTTTTTTTAGCGTAAATACTATCATTCCAACTTGGTTCGTATCGCTTTTTTATATAACCATTAGTATCTATTGTTAAATTATTTTTATCCTGAATCCAATAATCTTTTATTCGATTATAATTAACATCAACAGGTTCTGAAAAAATTTCGTAATTAAGATTTAACTCGTTATTATTTATATCAACATTCCAATAAATGGAATAATATTTTAACTTTTTTTGGTTAAAATCATTCAATTGTTTTGTAAACGAAAAATACGAAATGGGAATAATAATGGTTTTTAAATTGGGTAAATATTTTCGATTTTGTTCAAAAACTTTATAATCTAAATCCAATGATTGAGCAGAATGCGCAGCATTAAAAGTCTTATTGGTAAATAATTTTGGATTGAGCCCTGTAAAAGTATGTGAACTTCCAAGAATCAAAGTTTCTATTTGTTTTCCATTTTCTTTTAAATAATCTGCTTTGTATTTGTAATCGTTGGGAATTTTTCGAAGTGTTTGTTCTATTCCAATTATTATCATAATGACAACTATGAATAAAGGTATTATGAAGCGTACTATTTTTTTCATGCAGAACTAAAAATCTTGAAATTCCATTTTTTAGAATTGCACAAAAGTAATCTAATTCGGTATAATTTTTTGTCAATTTTTTACCTACTTTCTTATTTTAAACTTACTTTTGAGTTAAAATTCAATAACATGATAAACCCAAATGATAGACTATTAGTGATAAGTACGAGTACTATTCACGGCTATAGTTTTTTAGAATATATAAAAGATGAAATCAAAGAATTTATTCAATCTGATGAAATTATTTTTGTTCCTTATGCGCGACCTTCGGGAATTTCGTATGATGAATATACGCAAAATGTAAAAGATGCTTTGCAAACGGTTGGGGTTTCTGTAAAAAGTTTGCATACTTTCGAGAATAAGAAAGAAGCAATTTTGCATGCGAAAGCGATTTTTATTGGAGGAGGAAATACATTTTTATTACTAAAAACGTTGTATGAACTTGGTTTGGTCGAAGAGTTGAGAAGTGCTGTACATAACGGAACGCCATATATTGGTACAAGTGCTGGAAGTAATTTGACAGGTTTAACAATTGGAACAACAAATGATATGCCGATTGTTTATCCGCCAAGTTTTGATGCGTTACAATTTTTACCTTTTAATATTAATCCGCATTACTTGGATCCTGATCCAAATTCTACACATAAAGGTGAAACAAGAGAAACTCGTATCAATGAATTTCACAAGTTTAATCATCAAGTTGTTGTTGGATTGAGAGAAGGAAGTTGGCTTCGTGTAGAAAATGGAGTAGTGGAATTGAAAGGAAAATTATCGGCCCGAATTTTTAGACAGAGCGAACAACCAATTGAAATTGAATCTGGTATTTTAGAGGAAAAAGTTTATAGTATTTAAAAATCATTTATCTTTAAATTTCACAATATGAATTTAGAGAACAATGAGGATAAATAAATTTTCTTTTATTTTTTTGATCCTTTTTACATTTGGTTGTAAAGAAAAGATCGTTAGTGAATCATCAGTTTCAGAGATTCCATCTGATTATGAAGAATTATTTTCTGTCATGAAAAAAGGCTTTATCGATAGAGATAAAATTGATTGGGAGAATTTGGAGAAAAAAGTAATCGAGAAAACTAAAATATCGAAAGATTCGGCGATTGTAGAGGCAATTACTTTATTAGGAAATAATCATACACATTATCTTACGAAAGATAAAGTGTTATTAACAGGTCGTTTTCCGAAAGCAAAAGTTGAAAGATAAAGTGTTATTAACAGGTCGTTTTCCGAAAGCAAAAGTTGATAGCGCTTGTTTGTTAAAAGTAGAAGATAATAATAAGTTAACTAAAATTCCTGACGTTGCGTATATTAGGATTAAGCGTCATGGGTACAATAAAACAATAAGTGATAAAGACTATATTTTCAATAATCTGAAAATTATTTCTGAACAAGCAAATTCTAATTATTGGATTATCGATTTGAGAGATAATACGGGAGGTTCTAATTGGGTAATGATAACATCTTTATTACCATTTTTTGAAGATAATGTATTAGGATATTCTAAAATTAATAATGATGATATTCCTTGGTCAAAAAAAGATGGATATTTTTTTAATGGAGTTAATAATTTATCAAAAGGATATATTAATTATCCGATAATAAATACAATTCATCCAAGGAAAATTTATGTTTTGATTAATCATAGGACAAGTAGTGCGGGCGAAGCTACATTAATTACGTTAAAATCACTTTCGAATGTGAAAGTTCTAGGTAAGAAAACGATGGGAGCAGCTACTATGAATACGAATACAAAATTGTCTAATGGCGATATGCATAATTTAACAGCTGGATATATGATGGATGCTAAAAAGAACATTTATCCATATGGAATTGAGCCAGATTATGAATTGTGCACAGAAGATGAAATTTTAAACTTTATCAAATCAGATATTAAAGAATAGCTTATTTTTCCCAATTTCCTAACAAAATTCATTACAATTTTATAACGAAAATCTATTCGATATTGGTTATATTTGTAGAGTTTAAATTAATTATAATAATAAATCAAAATAAAACTATATGAGTTCTTATGATGTAGCCGTAATTGGTGCTGGACCTGGAGGATATGTTGCAGCTATTCGCGCAGCGCAATTAGGATTTAAAACAGCAATTATCGAGAAAGAAAGTTTAGGAGGTACATGTCTTAACGTAGGATGTATTCCGTCAAAAGCTTTATTAGATTCTTCTCACCACTATTACGATGCTGTAAATCACTTTAAAGAGCACGGAATCGAAATCGATGCTCCAAAGGTAAACTTCACTCAAATGATTGCTCGCAAGGTAGGTGTTGTAGATACTAACGTAGCTGGTATCAAATACTTGATGAGTAAAAATAATATTGATGTTTTAGAAGGAACAGGTGCTTTTAAAGACGCAACTCATATTGTTGTAACTGCTAAAGACGGTTCTACTCAAGAAATTGAAGCTAAAAATACAATTATTGCAACAGGATCAGTTTCATCTGAATTACCATTTGCGCCAACAGATAAAACTCGTATCATCACTTCTACAGAAGCATTAGCTTTAACAGAAGTTCCAAAACACTTAATCGTTATCGGTGGTGGTGTTATCGGATTAGAGTTAGGATCTGTTTATTTACGTTTAGGTTCTCAAGTAACAGTTGTAGAATATGCAGACCGCGTTATTCCAGGGATGGACGGTGCTTTGTCTAAAGAATTGACAAAAGTATTGAAAAAACAAGGAATGAAATTCCACACTTCTACAGGTGTAACTTCTGTTGTAAATAACGGAAATGATGTTACATTAAAAGCGACTTCTAAAAAAGGAGAAGAAATTGAAATTAACGGAGATTACGCTTTAGTAGCAGTTGGTCGTCGTGCTTTCACAGGATCTTTAGGTTTAGAAAACGTAGGAGTAGAGGTTGACGAAAGAGGTCGTATCAAAACAAACGATCACTTACAAACTAATGTTTCTAACATTTATGCGATTGGTGACGTTGTTGCTGGTGCAATGTTAGCACATAAAGCAGAAGAAGAAGGTGTTTTAGTTGCTGAGCAATTAGCAGGTCAAAAACCTCATATCAACTATAACTTAATTCCTGGTGTTGTTTATACTTGGCCTGAAGTTGCAGGAGTTGGTAAAACAGAAGAGCAATTAAAAGAAGAAGGAGTAGAATACAAAGTTGGTTCTTTCCCATTCAAAGCTTTAGGACGTGCTCGTGCATCTATGGATACAGATGGTTTTGCTAAAATTTTAGCTGATAAAAACACAGACGAAATCTTAGGAATGCATATTATTGGTGCTCGTGCTGCTGATTTAATTGCAGAAGGAGTTGTAGCAATGGAATTCCGTGCATCTGCTGAGGATTTAACAAGAATGTCTCATGCTCACCCAACATTCTCAGAGGCGATCAAAGAAGCTGCTTTAGCTGCTACAGACAATCGTCCAATTCACGCTTAATAAATAGATTTAAGATAAATTCTAAAAAGCTGTTCGTAAGAGCAGCTTTTTTTGTTATTTTTAAGCATTAATTCCAAAAAATGAAATATTTAAAAAGTCTATTTGTTCTGATTTCTCTTACTGCTTCTACATTTTCTTTAGCTTGTTTAAATGGAGAGAGTAAAATACTTTCTACAGATTCTTATATTTATGAAGATAGAGAAGGTAATATTCCGCATGGACACACGTTTTATACAGAGAATTTGGATAATGATTTAAAGAAAATTGATAGTTTGTTTGCTGTAAAACCTGACGCTGATTTACTTAGTGATAAGGGCTTGATTTTGATTTTACAAGGGAAATATCAACAAGCGATAGACTTGTATTTAGAAGTCGAAAAAAAATATCCAAACAGATATTCTACAGCTTCTAATATTGGAACGGCTTATGAACTGATTGGTGATAATGAAAATGCTTTAAAATGGATTTCTAAAGCTTTGGTTTTAAATCCAGATTCGCATAATAAATCAGAATGGATTCATCAAAATATTCTAAAAATTAGGTTGAAACAATTACAATTATCAAGTGAAAGTTTGATTAATAGAGATTTTGGAAATGAAGATTTTCCAGTTTCAACATTAAGTAAAGAAGATTTGAATAGTCTAAAAAATCAGCTTTATTTTCAATTGAATGAAAGACGTTCCTTTATTCAACCAAAAGATGAAATAATGGCTCAATTATTATTTGATTATGGTAATATTCTTTTATTATTAGGAGAGAAGGAAGCAAAAGATGTTTATGAAATAGCCAAACAATACGGATTTTCAAACGAATTAATTGACAGAAGAATAGAGGAATCAAAATCAATAAAATCTTATTCATCATCTAATAGTAATGAAGAAAGTTCGTTAAAAAAATTCTTTCAGAAAAATTGGGATACAATATTAATTACTGTTTTATCAATAATAATTTTCTTTTTTGTGTTTAAAGCAAAAGAACGAAAGAGAAGAAATTAGTTTTCCTTAAAAATAAATAGGATTTGGATAAATGAATTCATAATTAAATTCATCTTGTATTTTTTGACTTGAAATTATTTTTCCTTCTCGATTTGTAGCGGAAATAATTTCCTTGTTTAATTGATATTCTAACACTTCTTCTTTGGTAGGATGTTTTGGTGCAACAACATTATAAATTGATGAATTTTTATTTGAATTAATCAAGTTCTCAATCACTTGACAAATATCTAGATAATGTATATGATTCACCATTTGAGATAGATTTTGACTATATAAATCTATATATTTAGAAAGAAATCTATCGTCTCCCATTAATCCACCTAAGCGTAAAATAATCAATTGATTGAACTTTTCTTTTAATTGATTTTCAATTGAATAATAAGGGTTGTTTAAATAAAAAGTTTCAATTGAATTTTCAGAAATAATTTCATTATTTTCAGAATAAATTGCTGTTGAACTAAGCAGAATAAGTTGATTATTATAATCTCCTAAAAAGTCAATTAAATGCTGAAATCTTTTCTGTAAATCGTCTAAATTATTTCTTCTTCCAAATGGAATTGTCACAATAACAAAATCATAATTGTGTTTAATTTTTTCAGATTTGTAATGATCAAAATCGATTGAAAAACAATTTTCTGCATCCGAAATTCGTTTCGTAGTTTCAATCAAAAATTGCTTTTCTAAATACTTTTCTAATCTTGATCCCAACCAACCTTTTCCAATAATCAATCCTTTTTTCATTCAATTTTATTAAGCAATAAATATAATACTGTTCTATTTTCTAACCGAAAATAACTTTCTATTTTTGCCAAATGTTAGAAATTCTTTATCAAGACGAATATATTATTGCCATTAACAAACCAAGTGGATTGTTGGTTCACAAATCTTTTTATGCGCGTGATGCATCTGTTTTTGCGGTTCAGGAATTACGCAATCAAATCGGTGGGCAACATGTTTATCCTATTCATCGTTTGGATCGTAAAACGTCAGGAGTTTTGCTCTTTGCTTTAGATAAAGAAAGTTTAAAAATTATGAATGATCGTTTTGCAACACGCGAAGTTGAGAAAAAATACTTGGCTATTTTGCGTGGTTGGTCGCCAGAAGAAATGACGATAGACTATGATTTGACGAATGATGATGGTGTAAAGCAAAATGCAATTACCTATTTTCATCGTTTACAAACGGCAGAAATTGATTTAGAATATAACAATCATCCGACTTCACGTTATTGTTTGGTAGAAGCAATTCCCGAAACTGGTCGTATGCATCAGTTGCGCAAGCATTTTCGTCATATTTTTCATCCAATTTTGGGAAGTCGTCCGCATGGATGTAACAAGCAAAATAAATTGTGGTTAGAGAATTTTGGATTGAAAGGAATGATGCTTCACGCGCATGAACTAGTGTTTAATCATCCAATTACAAATGAACAACTTGTTTTGAATGCAAAGGTAAATGAAGAATTTTCTAAAGTTGGAGATATTCTTGGGTTAGATTTAGAAAAATATAAATAATCTTAATTAATATTTCTCAATTTATCATTTATATTAAATTTATAATTCAGAACGTTAAATAATTGAAATTGAGAATAATGTTTCATAAATTAGTAGAACCAAATATTCTTGCTTATGAAACATTATTTTTACTCATTTTTTACTTTATTTCTTTTATTTAATTGTTCAGAAAATAAACCTGAAATTAAAAAGCTCACTCAACAAGAATTAACAGAAACAACAGAATTTAAAGAAGCTTCACCCGAAAAAAAACAATTATTTTCTGAACTTACAGCTTTTCAGAAAGATTTACAAAGTAAGCAAGCTCAGAAAATTCCAGATTATTTGGATTGTCCAAAACGTATCGAAGAATTGGATTTGAATACTAAAAATACAGCGATTCGTACTGATGTTGAGGCAAATTCATTTCGATTATCGACAAATTTAGTTACAGATAATTTTGATTTGATTTACAATGAATTAGATTTGAATATTATTAATGAAGCAATAAAATCTATTCCAGAAACGGATTTATTGGCAAATGATAATGTATCGACAAATGTAAAAATTGGTGAATGCGATTATCATACTTCAATTTTGATGAAAAACAAAGAAGTCGAATTTAATATTAAATCTTCGACACCAAAAAATGAATGTAAAAAAGATCAAAAATGGAAATTTGTTTCGAATGGAGAAATTCTTGTTTTAGATCATCGAAAAATGTTATAATAATAAAAAAAGAAGTTCAAATTTTGAACTTTTTTTTAATTTGTATAATAGTTATTATTCTCTAAAAAATTATAACCCAAATCATAATATTGTATTGGTTCATTTTTAAACTTTATTTGAAAGCGTTGATGATCCGTTTCCAATGATTCTAAACTTTTTGGGTTAAAATATTTGTGCTCA
>NZ_JAOCHX010000043.1:0-25920 GCF_029843245.1 Empedobacter sp. GD03739
TTTATTATTTTTCGGTATAAATATCTTCTTCTAAAAAAGTAAGATAATTTTCGTAGCGAGAAACTGCGATTTCTCCATTTTCTACTGCATCACGCACAGCACATTTTGGCTCGTTAACATGAATACAATTATCAAATTTACAATTGTGTTTCAATTCTAAAATTTCAGGAAAATAACCTTGTAATTCGGTTTTGTCGATATGAACCAAACCAAATTCTTTAATTCCAGGCGTATCGATAATGAAACCTCCAAAAGGCCATTCGTACATCTGTGCAAAAGTTGTGGTATGTTGTCCTTTGCTATTAAAATCAGAAACTTCGTGCGTTTTTAGGTTCAAATCAGGATTTAAAGTATTCAACAACGTTGACTTTCCAACGCCAGAATGTCCCGAAACCAAACTCACTTTATCTTTCATTCGGTTTTTTACAAGGTCTAAATTTAGTCCTGTTTCAGCAGAAATATCAAGACTTTCGTAACCGATAGAATTGTAAATTGATTTATAAATTTCTAACTCAGCCATTTCATCTTCCGTGTACGAATCCATTTTATTAAATAAAATCACAACGGGAATGTGATAAGCCTCGGCAGTAATCAAAAAACGGTCAATAAAACCAAACGAAGTTTTGGGATTAGAAAGCGTTACAACCAAAAAAGCAACGTCAATGTTAGATGCAATAATGTGCGTTTTTTTGGATAGATTAACAGATTTTCGAATGATGTAATTTTTGCGATCATGAATTTTTGTAATGACAGCAATATCATCTTTGTCAATCTCAAACTCAACCTCGTCTCCAACAGCAATTGGATTGGTATGTTTGATATTGGCTATTCTAAATTTTCCTCTAATTCTTGCCTGATAAGTTGTACCATCTTCGGTTAAAAGATGATACCAACTACCAGTAGATTTTATGACAATTCCTTTCAATATTGTTTAAATTTTTTCTTCTTTTTTTACCATAATTTGGTTTTGTTGCGCAACAGATTCTTGGTGAATTGCTTGCAATAATTTGTCAACAAAATCCTCAGATAAACCTAAAGAGACTCCTGCTTTTACAGAATTATCTTTGATTTGTTTCCAACGATCTGGCTGAAAAACTGCCACATTATGTTCTTTTTTTAATTCTCCGATAGAGTTTGCAACTTTCATACGTTGAGCAATCGCATCTAAAATAGAATTATCTAATTCATCAATTTGATGACGTAAATTTTGAATTCCAGTTTTGTAAATTGCATCTGGATCATCAGAAACACGAATTTCTAAATCTTTCAAGATTTCTAATAAACGAGCTGGTGTTACTTGTTGCGCTGCATCAGACCAAGCTTCATCAGGATTGTTATGCGTTTCGATCATCAATCCATTGTATTCGAAGTTGAAGGCTTGTTGCGCGACATCAAATAATCCTGTTCTGTTTCCACAAATGTGTGATGGATCACAAATAATTGGCACGTTTGGCAATTTATTTTTGAAATCTAATGCAATTTGCCATTGCGGATTGTTACGGTATTTTGTCTTTTTGTACGTTGAGAAACCACGGTGAATAGCACCTAAGTTTTTGATTCCTTGACCTTCTAAACGCTCCAAAGCACCAATCCATAAATCTAAATCTGGGTTTACAGGATTTTTAACCAAAACAGTTTTATCTGTTCCTCGTAAAGCTTCTGCAATTTCTTGTACTGTAAAAGGGTTTACCGTAGAACGCGCGCCAATCCAAAGAACGTCAACATCATATTCTAACGCTAATTTTGCGTGATTTGCATTAGCAATTTCAGTTGCGATTTTCATTCCGAATTCGTCTTTTACTTTTTTCAACCAGTTTAATCCGATTGCTCCAACTCCTTCGAAACAGTTTGGTTTTGTACGAGGCTTCCAAATTCCTGCGCGGAAAACTTGCACATAATCTTTGTCCAAATCTTCAGCGATTGTCATCATTTGTTTTTCACTTTCTGCACTACAAGGTCCAGCGATAATCATTGGTTTGTCGTATTCTTTTATCCAGTTATTATTTTCCATAACATTTACAAATTTAAGATTTAATATTTATTTTATTTGAGAGTAATTATTTATTTAATATTCGACGTATGTCGTTTGTGTTTTTTAAATATTGATGAATATCTTCGGCATCTTTTTCTTCGATCATTTTTCTGATTTTAGAAATTTGAGTTTGATAAGCATCAATAGCATTGAGTAAATTTTCTCGATTCTGAATCAAAATTGGCGTCCACATATCTGGTGAACTTTTTGCCAAACGAACCGTAGATTCGAAACCAGATCCAGCCATGTCAAAAATTGCATCTTCATTTTTTTCTTCTTCCAAAACCGTTTGCCCCAAAGCGAAAGACGTAATGTGCGAAAGATGAGAAACGTACGCAATGTGTGCATCATGTGCCTCCGAAGTCATGGTTTTGACATTCATCCAAAGCGATTGATAAATTTTTCTCACTTTTTTTACCGCTTCTTTTTCGCTTTGTTCAACATCACATAAAATCGCAACTTTGTTTAAAAACAATTCAGGAAAAGCAGCTTTTGGTCCAGAATTTTCCGTTCCTGCGATTGGATGTGTAGCAACAAATTGTTTTCTTTTGGGGTGATTTGCCACTTTTTTACAAATTCCAGCTTTTGTTGATCCCATGTCCATCACAATTGTTTTATCATTAATTTGATCTAAAATTTCTGGTAAAACATTTTGAATTGAATTAATTGGAACTGCAATTACAACTAAATCTGATTGAGAAAGCGCTTCATTCAAATGAGCAATTTCATCTACAATTCCTAATTCTAAAGCTTGTATTTGATGTTCAATATTTTGATCAACACCGATTATTTTTTCGGCAACACCAACTTTTTTTAGTGCTAAAGCAAACGAACCTCCGATTAATCCTAAACCGATTACTGAAATTGTTTTCATGCTTCTAATCTTTTCTTTACTTCAATCAACTTCTCGACGGGTGCGCAAAGTGAGAATCGAATAAATCCTTCACCATTGCTTCCGAAAATACTTCCTGGTGTGATAAATACTTTTTTATCGTATAAAATTTCATCAATAAATTCTTTATCATCTTTTCCTTCCGGAAGCTTAGCCCAAATAAACATTCCTGCCGCATTGGGATTATATTTTACATTTAAAATATCAGCGATTTCCCAAATGATTCTTCGTCTTTCTGCGTAAATTTTTGTTAATTCATCGTACCAAGAATCATCAACTAAAAGAGCTTTTGTCGCGGCTTTTTGTATCGCAAAATTCATTCCCGAATCCATATTTGACTTTACTTTTAGAATAGAATTAATAAAACTTTCTTTTCCAATCACCATTCCTACTCGCCAACCTGCAATGTTAAAGGTTTTGCTTAATGAATTCAGTTCGATACAAACATCTTTTGCACCTTCAATTCCTAAGATGCTTGTCGGTTCATCGTTCAAAATAAAACTATACGGATTATCATTTACGATTAAGATATTGTGACGAGTTGCAAACTCTACTAATTTTCTAAGAACGTCTTTTGGGGCTTTGGCTCCGGTTGGCATATGTGGATAATTGAGCCACATAATTTTTGGTTTTTGCTCGGCTAATTTTTCTAACTGATCAAAATCTGGAAGCCAATCATTTTCATTTTTCAAATCGTAGAATAAAGGTTCTGCTTGCACTAATTCTGTAACAGATGAATAAGTTGGATATCCAGGATTTGGAATTAAAACTTTATCACCTTCATTCAAAAATGCCATCGAAATGTGCATAATTCCTTCTTTAGAGCCCATAAGTGGCAAAATTTCTGTTGAAGGATTGGCGTCTACATCAAATTTGTTTTTGTAAAAACTTGCCATTGCTTCGCGCAGTTCTGGAATTCCGCGATAACTTTGATAGCCATTGATTCCGTTTCGTGAACTTTTGATTAATTCCTCGATCACATCTGGATGAGGTTGTAAATCTGGACTTCCAATTCCTAATGAAATGATTGGAATGTCGGTTTTCATGTTCGCTATTTCTTGTAATTTTTTCGAGAAATAATATTCTTGAACACTTTGTAATCGTTGGGCTTCTGCTATCATTTTTTCCCCAGTTTATATTCGCCTAATATTTCTAAATCCGTTAACTTTCTTGCAATTTTTCCAAGCAATTCATAATATTGTTCTTTTTGCTCGAACGTAATGTCAATATGGAAAGAGTATTCCCAAGGTTTTTCAATAATCGGAACAGATTGTATTTTGTCCATATTTATTCCACATTCTGCAATTTGATTTAATACATCTACTAAAGCACCAGCTTTATGTGGAACAGAAAAACGCATCGAAACTTTATTGAAATCTTCGTAATCGTTGTGCTCGCGTTGCAATACAAAAAAGCGAGTAAAATTATCTTGAAACGTCTGAATACTTGAAGCTAAAATGTCTAATCCATATACTTCTGCCGCTTTTCTTGAGGCAATTGCAGCAACATCATTCAAATCTTGCTCAATAATATCTTTGGCTGTTAATGCAGTGTCGATATCATTTACAACGCGCCATGTTGGATGTTTTTCAAGGAACTTATCACATTGTAACAATGCCATTTGGTGCGAACGAACTTCTTTTATATCATCTAAAGTTTGTCCTTTTTTTACCATCAATTGATGTTGAATTGATAAATAAATTTCTCCAACAACTTTCAAATTATATTTCGTTAGCAATGCATAGTTTGGTAAAATTGCCCCAGCAATTGTGTTTTCAATTGCCATGATTGCTTTTTCAACTTTTCCCTTTGCAAGCGACTTTGCTAAAGTTTTGAATGTGTCGCATTCTACAATTTCGATGTCATTTCCTAAATAATTATTGGCAGCTTCGTGATGATATGAACCAATGTAACCTTGTATTGCAACTCTATTTTTCATTTTTTTCCACAAAAAAAGTCCCACAAATTGCGGGACTTTATATTATCTTATTATGAATGTTAACAATCAATTTTGACAACGCAGTCCCTGCTCTCCTGG
The DNA here is from genome assembly GCF_029843245.1 of Empedobacter sp. GD03739. Taxonomy (NCBI): domain Bacteria; kingdom Pseudomonadati; phylum Bacteroidota; class Flavobacteriia; order Flavobacteriales; family Weeksellaceae; genus Empedobacter; species Empedobacter sp. GD03739. The sequence continues at coordinate 4,963 of NZ_JAOCHX010000043.1, forward strand.
ATAATATCCAAAAAAGTAAAAAAAGAATGCGTTAAAATAATTGAATGTTGCCATTTCGTTTTTCTAATTGTTCTACAAATCTAAAAAATAATTTTTCAGTTATCCAAATCTTTTTTGCTAATTTTATCGAAAATTTTTCATCAAATGGGAATAATCATTACAGATTTAGTAAAAAAATACGGTGAACAGATGGCTTTAGACAAAGTTTCGTTTTCTATAAATAATGGCGAAGTTGTTGGCTTACTTGGACCAAATGGAGCAGGAAAATCGACATTGATGAAAAGTATTACCAATGCAATAAATGCAGATTCTGGTGAAATTTCTGTGAATGATTTTAATGTTTCGACGCAACCAATTGAATCGAAAAAGTTGATTGGATTTTTGCAAGAAAATAATCCATTGTACATGGATATGTATGTAAGAGAGTATTTGGAATTTGTAACAAATATTCGAAATGTGCCTAAATCAAAAATTGATGAAGTCATTGAAAAAGTAGGTTTATCACCAGAAAAACATAAGAAAATTCATCAATTATCTAAAGGATATAAACAGCGTGTTGGATTGGCGCAAGCGATTATTTCTAGCCCAGAAATTTTAATTTTAGATGAGCCTACAAATGGTTTGGATCCAAATCAAATTATTGAAATTAGAGAGGTAATTAAAGAAATTGGAAAAGAAAAAACGGTGATACTTTCGACACATATTATGCAAGAAGTAGAAGCGCTTTGTTCGCGTGTAATCCTCTTGAATAAAGGAAAAATTGTAGCCGATCAACCGATAGAAGAATTTAAAGGACAATATAAAAACTTGGAAGAAGCTTTTCATGTTTTAACACAATAAAAAAAAATCCGCCCATTGAGCGGATTTTTTTGTGAATTATTTCTTTTTCAAGATAAAAACTTCTTTGATTTTTTCTGGATCAACTTTATCGTTTTTCGTTGTTTTTTCAAGTTTTGCAATCAAGTGATTTACTTCTTCTTCAGAAGCTGGACCACCAAGATTTTCTCCATTTACGCGAGAATCTTCTAAAACTTTTCCAGTCGAATCTAAAATTACCCAAAAAGGCAAACCTTGATTTTTACCACCTAATTTCTCATTGACAGCATCTCCACCAGGAGTTTCTAAATTTTTCTTCTCTGCACGTTCTTGTACAGTAATAAATGTTTTGACATAATTCGCATCAAAATATGGTTTCACAGCTGGATCGTCCATATTTTTTTCCATCTTTTTACACCATCCGCACCAAGAAGCATGAAAAATTAAAAAGACATTTTTATTTTCAACCTTCGCTTGGTTTTGAGCTTTTGTTAATATTTCTGTTGCTGTTTGCGCGTTTACGATTCCTGCGAAAGCAATCATAAAACTTACGATTAAGGCTTTTAATTTCATTGTAATAAGTATTTAAGTAAATGTAAATAAATAATTGTATTTTCAATAAAAAATTAACACTTATGAAACATTTTTTAGTATTTATCTTTTTGCTATTTCTCACAAGTTGCGTACCCAATAACATAAAAACAATTGAAGGAAAATGGAAACAAGATTTTTTGGATTATAAATCGAAAGTGGTAGAAGTTCCTTTGTCGAAAAGTGATGCGATTATGGATGTTTCAAGAAATAAATCAAAATTAAAAATAGAATTTGATTTTCATGACGATTATGAAAAAGATGTGACAGATTCTGTTGTGTTTAATTTTCCTCAACTCAAATTCAGAAAAATAAATCTTGATAAAACTTCTAATTATTATGATTTAACTTATAATGCGACTTGCGATTGTTTTTATGGTGAAATGAAATCATATTCTGGAAATGTATTAAATATAAAATTGAACAGAGTTTCTTCGGTTAAATAAATTTAATGGAAATCATTATCTTTGCACAAAATTATTAGAACATCGTTCTAATATTCAATCATTAAAAAAGAGACAACATATATGAAATGTGGAATTGTTGGATTGCCTAATGTTGGTAAATCTACTTTATTTAACTGTTTGTCGAATGCAAAGGCGCAATCGGCAAATTATCCTTTCTGTACAATTGAACCAAATGTAGGAACAGTTTCTGTACCAGATACTCGTCTAAATCAGTTAGAAGCAATTGTAAATCCAGAGCGCGTTGTGCCTGCGGTTGTAGAAATTGTAGATATTGCTGGTTTAGTAAAAGGAGCAAGTAAGGGAGAAGGTTTAGGAAATCAATTTTTAGGAAATATCCGCGAGTGTAATGCAATTATTCACGTTTTACGTTGTTTCGAAAACGAAAATATTACACATGTTGATGGTTCTATTAATCCATTGCGTGATAAAGAAACAATTGATATTGAGTTGCAATTGAAAGATTTGGATACAGTTACAAAACGTATCGATAAATCTAAAAAAGCAGCAAAAGCGGGAAATAAAGACGAACAAAAAGTTGTAGAAGTTTTAACAGCTGTAATCGCTCATTTAGAAGAGTTGAAAAATGTTCGTGAAATGGATTTGGACGAAAAAGAGCAAGAAATTGTAGATTCGTTACAATTGATTACTTCTAAACCAGTTTTGTACTTATGTAATGTAGACGAGTCTGCTGCAAAAGACGGAAACGAATGGGTAGAAAAAGTGAAAGAAGCTGTAAAAGATGAACACGCAGAAGTGTTAATTTTAGCGGCACAAATAGAAGCTGATATCAACGAGTTAGAAACGTTTGATGAGCGTCAAATTTTCTTGGAAGAATTAGGATTAGAAGAGCCAGGAGTTAATCGTTTGATTCGTTCTGCTTATACATTGTTAGATTTAGAAACTTATTTCACAGCAGGTGTAAAAGAAGTTCGTGCTTGGACAATCAAAAAAGGTTCTACAGGACCACAAGCGGCTGGAGTTATTCATACCGATTTCGAGAAAGGATTTATTCGTGCAGAGGTAATCAAATTTGAGGATTTTATTACATACGGATCAGAATCTAAATGTCGTGAAGCAGGAAAATTAAACGTAGAAGGAAAAGCGTACATCGTACAAGATGGTGATATTATGCATTTCTTGTTTAATGTTTAAGATTTAAATTATATCTATATAAAAAGCTCAATCGAAAGATTGAGCTTTTATTTTTCTACAAACTTTTCAAATTTTCTAAAGCCATTAAAAGTGTTTCATCCTTTTTAGCAAAACAAAATCGGATTACTTTGTTATCTGTTTTATCATGGTAAAATGCTGAAATTGGTATTGTCGCAACTTTATTTTTGATGGTTAACTGTTTTGCAAACTCATCATCAGATAAATCACTTATTTTAGCATAATTTGCACTTACAAAATAAGTTCCTTCGCAAGGCAAAACTTCAAAATTTGTTGAAGCTAAACCTTTAACAAATAAATCTCTTTTTTGTTGAAAAAAATCATTCAAATGCAAGTAATGATCAGGTTTTTCTAAATAATCTGCAATTGCATATTGTGATGGTGTATGCGTAGAAAAAGTATTGAATTGGTGACATTTTCTAAACTCTTTCATCAATTCTTTTTCGGCTAAAATATAACCGATTTTCCAACCAGTTATGTGAAATAATTTTCCGAAAGAACCTACGATGAAAATCTTGTCTTTTACTGATTTTAATTTTGCAAAACTTTGATGCGATTTTCCATCAAATGTAATGTGCTCATAAACTTCATCTGCAAGCAAATAACAATTTGAATCTTTTAGGATTTGTTCAAATTGTTTTAAATCATTTTCGGATAAAATTTTTCCAGTTGGATTATTCGGATTATTAACGATAATCAATTTCGTTTTATCATTAATTTTTTTCTTCAATTCTTCAAAATCGATAGAATATTCAGGATATTTTAGCTGAATTGGAACAATTTTTCCTCCAAATAATTCAACCGTTGGTTGATATAAATCGTAAGCAGGTTCAAAAATAATTACTTCATCATTTGGATGAATTAATGTAGAAACAACATTAAAAATCGCTTGACTTGCACCACTCGTAATGTTAATTTCATTCTGAAAATCGTAATCAGATTGATAAAGATTAGAATATTTTTCTGAAAGTAATACACGCAATTTTTCGACGCCAGTCATTGGCGCGTACTGATTGTAATTTTGTGTTGAATAATAATTTAAACGACTAATTAATTCAGAATCTGCATTAAAGTCAGGAAAACCTTGCGCTAAATTAATCGCTTGATGTTCATTTGCCAATTGACTCATTACCGAAAAAATGGTTGTCGAAACATTGGGTAGTTTAGATTTTATCATATTGGTAAATTAGGTCGTTTTTGCTCAAAATCAAAACAATGAACCTTAATATTTTTAGGAAATTTTTTCTTATTTTTGTAAAACTCGTTTAACACTCAACAACTCAAATGTCAGAATTAGATCAACAAGTAAATTATACGGAAGACAATATCAAAACCCTTGATTGGCGCGAACATATTCGCATGCGACCTGGGATGTATATTGGGAAGCTGGGAGATGGTTCGTCTCAAGATGATGGAATTTATATTTTGTTGAAGGAGATTGTAGATAACTGTATCGATGAATTTGTGATGGGTGCAGGAAAAACAATCGAAATTAATCTGCGCGAAGATGAGGTAACGGTTCGTGATTATGGACGTGGAATTCCGCTTGGAAAAATGGTTGACGCCGTTTCTAAGATGAATACAGGTGGTAAATATGATTCACAAGCTTTCAAAAAATCGGTTGGTTTAAATGGTGTTGGTACAAAAGCTGTAAATGCGTTGTCAACATCGTTTCGAGTGCAATCTATTCGAGATGGAAAAACACGTATTGCAGAGTTTGAGCAAGGGATTTTAGCAAATCAAGAAGATGAAAAAGAAACATCTTTACGAAAAGGAACTAAAATTACATTTATCCCAGATAAATCGATTTTCTTGAATTTTAAATTCAGAAAAGAATATGTAGACAAAATGTTGAAAAACTATGTTTACTTAAATCCAGGATTGAAAATTATTTTCAATGGAGAAGAATTCTTTTCGAAAGACGGATTGAAAGATTTATTGAATGATAATATCGAGGAAGAAACAATTTATGATATCATCCATTTGAAAGGAGAAGATATCGAAATTGCGATGACGCACAGCTCGAAATCATATTCGGAAACGTATTATTCTTTTGTGAATGGTCAAAATACAACGCAAGGAGGAACACATTTAACAGCTTTTAAAGAGGCTGTTGTGAAAACTGTTCGCGAATTTTATAATAAAAATTATGATCCTGCGGATATTAGAAAATCAATTATTGGAGCAATTTCGATCAAAGTAATTGAGCCAGTTTTTGAATCGCAAACAAAAACTAAACTTGGTTCGAATGAAATTGGACCAGGAATGACAACGGTTCGCACGTTTGTAAATGATTTTATCAAAACGAATCTTGACAACTTTTTACATAAAAATACAGAAGTTGCGCAAGCATTAGAACGCAAGATTAAACAATCAGAAACGGAACGAAAAGAGCTTTCTGGAATTCGAAAATTAGCGCGTGATCGCGCCAAAAAAGTTAGTTTACATAACAAGAAATTGCGCGATTGTCGTCAACATTATAATGATCCGAAAGCTGAATTACGTTTAGATACAACTATTTTTATTACCGAGGGAGATTCGGCAAGTGGATCGATTACCAAAAGTAGAAGTGTAGAAACGCAAGCGGTTTTTAGTTTGAGAGGAAAACCGTTGAATTCATACGGTTTGACAAAGAAAATTGTTTATGAAAACGAAGAATTTAATCTTTTACAAGCGGCATTAAACATCGAAGAAGGATTAGAAGATTTACGTTACAATAATGTTGTAATTGCAACTGATGCTGACGTCGATGGAATGCACATTCGTTTGTTGATTATTACATTTTTCTTACAATTTTTCCCAGAATTGATCAAAGAGGGACATTTGTATATTTTGCAAACACCACTTTTTCGTGTGAGAAACAAGAAGGAAACACGTTATTGTTATTCTGAACCAGAACGTATAAAAGCGTTGGAAGAAGTTAAAAATCCAGAGATTACACGATTCAAAGGATTAGGTGAAATTTCGCCAGATGAGTTCAAACATTTTATCGGAAAAGATATTCGTTTAGAACCAGTAATGATTGGAAAAGATCAAACCATCGAAAGTCTTTTAGAATTTTACATGGGAAAAAATACACCAACAAGACAAGAATTTATTATTAACAATTTGGCTGTAGAAGCTATTAAAAATTAGAATATTATATAAAAAACTTACTTTCTATCTAACCTAAACACCTATTTTATAAATATGAAGAAGAATAATAAAAATGTGATACAGCTCTTTAAAATGCTAAATTTCACCATCGTTATTTTAATCATTCTAAACCTTATTATGTATGCTGGTATTTTACCTTACAAGTATCACATAATACCACCTTATGTTGTTGCAATTTTTATAGCGTTGTTTATTTATGTAAGCTATAAAAGTGGAAATCAATTTTTTGCGATAGACACAAAAGGTGAAACCATAACTTTTGAAACGAAGAATGTTGGATTTTTATCCTTCTTAGATTCAAAAACGAACAAAATCGATTTACCGAAGTATAAATTGATCAAATACGATTTTCAGAAAGGAATTCTTTCAAAAAACGTTGTCTTTTATATTAACAGTAAAAAGAATCCTACCAATTTAACAAAAGTCAAATTTCGTTTAGCATTCATTTCTAACCGAAATATTAATATTATTTTGACTGAATTAGACAAATTTGTGGAGTCTAATTGTATGGTCAAAAACAATGTAGAAGTAGCTATTTAACATGATGCAAGACAATCAAGAGAGCATCAAGAAGGTTTCTGGTATGTACCAAGAATGGTTTCTTGACTATGCCTCTTATGTAATTTTAGAACGAGCAATTCCATCTATTTATGATGGGTTGAAACCAGTTCAGCGTAGAATTTTACATTCAATGCGCGAGTTGGAAGACGGACGATATAACAAAGTTGCGAACATTGTAGGAAATACGATGAAATATCACCCGCATGGTGATATGGCGATTTCTGATGCAATGGTTCAAATTGGTCAAAAAGAATTGTTGATCGATATGCAAGGAAACTGGGGAAATATCTATACTGGTGACCGAGCAGCTGCGTCGCGTTATATCGAAGCTCGATTAACTAAATTTGCGTTAGAAGTTGTCTATAATCCAAAAACTACAAAATGGCAACCATCTTATGATGGTCGAAATAAAGAACCAATTGATCTTCCAATCAAATTTCCTTTGCTTTTGGCACAAGGAGTAGAAGGGATTGCAGTTGGTTTGTCAACAAAGATTTTACCGCATAATTTCAATGAGTTAATTGATGCGTCAATTTTACATCTGAAAGGAAAGAAATTTCAAATTTTCCCAGATTTTTTAACTTCTGGTTTGGTTGATGTTTCCGATTATAATGATGGATTACGTGGAGGTAAAGTGCGTATTCGTGCAAAGATTTTGCAAGAAGATAAAACGACGCTAAAAATCACTGAAATTCCGTACGGAACAACGACAGGATCTTTGATTGATTCGGTTTTGAAAGCCAATGATAAAGGTAAAATCAAGATCAAAAAGATTGAAGATAATACAGCGGCTGAAGTTGAGATTTTAATTCATCTTGTTCCAGGAAGTAGTCCAGACAAAACAATTGATGCATTGTATGCATTCACGGATTGCGAGATTTCTATTTCGCCAAATGCGTGTGTGATTAATGGACAAACACCAGAATTTTTAACAGTTTCTGAAATTTTAATTCACAATACAAACAATACAGTTGAATTGTTGAAAAAAGAGTTAGAAATTGAGTTAGATGAACTGCAAGAACAATGGCATTTTTCTTCGTTGGAACGAATTTTTATCGAGAATAGAATTTATCACGATATCGAAGAAGAAGAAACATGGGAAGGTGTAATTTCTGCGATTGATAAAGGGCTGAAGCCACATATTGCGCATTTAATTCGTCCAGTTACGGAAGAAGATATTACGCGTTTAACAGAAATTCGAATCAAACGTATTTCAAAATTTGATTTAGATAAAGCACAACAATTTATTGAATCATTAGAAGATAAAATCGAGAATGTAAAACATCATTTAGCAAATTTGATTGATTATGCGATCGATTATTTCAAAAACCTAAAGACAAAATACGGAAAAGGAAAAGAACGTAAAACAGAAATTAGAACATTTGATACGATTGATGCGACAAAAGTTGCCGTTGCAAATACACGTTTTTATGTGGATAGAAACGAAGGTTTTATCGGAACTTCATTGAAAAAAGACGAGTATTTATTCGAGTGTTCTGATATTGATGATATTGTGGTTTTCAAACATGATGGTTCGATGATTGTGACAAAAGTTGATGCAAAAACTTTTGTTGGAAAAGGAATTATTCATGTTGGAATTTGGCATAAAAATGATAAACGTACCATTTATAACTTGATTTATCGCGATGGTAAAAATGGTCCGGCTTATCAAAAACGTTTTGCTGTAACGGGAATTACTCGCGATAAAGAATATGATTTAACGGCTGGTAATAAAGGTTCGGAAGTGTTGTATTTTTCAGCAAATCCAAATGGAGAAGCCGAAGTTGTATCAATTATTTTAAAAACTCATCAACGAATCAAAAAATTAAAATTTGATATTAATTTTGCTGATTTAGCGATTAAAGGTCGTGCATCAAAAGGAAATTTAGTAACAAAATATCCAATCAAAAAAGTAGAATTGAAAGAGGAAGGAGTTTCGACTTTAGCACCTCGTCAAATTTGGTTTGATACGGATACAAAACGCCTAAATGCAGATGGATTGGGGATTTTATTAGGTTCTTTTAAGGGTGATGATAAAATTTTAACGATTAATAAAAAAGGTGAAGCAAAATTGGTTTCGTTTGATTTGAGTAATCGTTTTGACGAAGATTTAGAAATTATCGAGAAATGGAAACCTGCAAAACCGATTTCTTGCGTGTATTATGATGCAGAAAAAGATCGTTATTTTGTGAAACGTTTCCTTTTAGAAGATACATTTTCTCCACAAACTTTTTATACGTTAGAAGATGGTAAATCATCAATAAAAGTTGTTTCGACAGATTATTTACCAGTTATTGAGTTGATTTTCCCGAAAGTAAAAGGTTTAGAAAAAGAACCAGAAGTGATAAATTTAGAAGAATTTATTACAGTTAAAGGAATTAAAGCGCAAGGAAATCAATTGACGACATATAAATTAAAACAGATTAATGTGTTAGAACCGCTTCCATTCGAAGAACCAGAAGAAGAGGAGGAGTCAGAAGAAGAGCCGCAGCCGACGCTATTTGATGCGATTGAGGAGGATAATAATGAAGAAGAAAATATAGAAGAATAATGGGAGACATCTCTATTGTGGCATTAGTCGTTATTGGATTGAATGTTTTGGTAAGTTGGAAAGGTTTTAACGATTTAGCTTTTTTTGAAAAATATAAATTCCAAGTAGGGTCGATATTATATAATAAGGAATACTATAGAATTTTAAGTTCAGGATTTTTACATGTTGATTTTACTCATTTGTTATTCAATATGTTAACTCTTTACTTTTTTGCGAATCCTGTTATCGGTTTTTTTGCAAGTCCAGAAGGATTTTTATTAGGAGACTTTTCGAATGCTAAACTAAATGTAGGTTACGGAATGTTTCTTTTAGTTTTTTTTGCAGCGGTTATTGGCGGAAATATTTTGTCTTTGTTGATTCACAAGAAAGAAACTTTTTATTCGGCAGTAGGAGCTTCTGGTGGAGTGACAGGGGTTTTATTCGCTGCAATTGCAGCTTTTCCTGAAATGGAATTAAGATTATTTTTTGCTTTACCAATTCCAGCCTGGATTTTCGGGATCTTATATTTAGGATATTCAGTTTATGGAATGAAAACTAATTTAGGGAACATCGGACATTCAGCGCATTTAGGTGGAGCAATTGTGGGATTATTATCTGCAATATTATTTTACCCAACTATTTTACAAATCAATACATATTATATTTTAGGAATGATTGTTCCATTAATTGTATTGTTTGTGATGATTTTGAGAGAACATCGAAAATAAAAAATAAGACAAAAAAAGCATCAAGTAATCTTGATGCTTTTTTTTATGATAATGAAATTATACTATTATTATAATATTCTTTTTACGTATAAGAATTTTGGTCCCCAATATCTATCATTCAAAGAAGATACCATAACACCTTGAGAAGTAGATGAATGAATAAATTCTAAAACTCCATCTTTATTTCTTCCATGAACAATTCCTACATGCGAAACTCTACCACGACCTCTTGTTGCAAAGAAAACTAAATCTCCTTCTTTTGCTTCGTCTGTACTAACTGTAAAGCCTTCTCTTGCCTGATCAGCAGATACACGAGGTAAATTTTTATTGAAAGTCTCGAAAACGTTTCTAACAAAGGCAGAACAATCAATACCACTTCTTGTTGTGCCTCCGTATCGGTAAGGTGTACCAATATACGTTTCTGCTTCTTTTAATAAAAACCCTGCAAACAATTCATTCGTTTCTTCTAAAACGCTGTTTAACACAACCATAGATTTCGCTTCATCGTTAATTTCTATTGGTGTAACATCTAAATTGGCATGTTTATTGATAATTTTAGCTTGAGCTTCAATAGCTCTTGGTTTCGGTACGAAACTTCTCGAAGAATATTCTGTAGCTTCACTAACTGGTGTTAAAGATGAACATGATGTAATAAACATCGTGCAAACCACTGCAGCTACACCTAATATCGATGCTTTCATATATTGAGTATTCGTTTGTATAAATTTTAATAGCACCGCTAAAGTAATTGTTAAAATTATAACTCATTATATATAAGAGTTGTTTTGACAAAATATTAACTTCCTTAACATTTTTTAACAAAAACATATTCAAAAAAACTTTTAAATATATTTGGAAGTCCAAAAAATTGTTCTACATTTGCACTCGCTTTTCACAACAAGTGGTTAAGCCGTCATGCGGCCCATTCGTCTAGTGGTTAGGACATCAGGTTTTCATCCTGGAAACAGGAGTTCGATTCTCCTATGGGCTACATAAAAGTGTTTTAGAAAATTATTAAATTAATTTGGCGAGATAAAATATTTGTTTATATCTTTGCCGAACTAAAATAGAAAGAGATTTAAGTTATGGCAAATCATAAGTCAGCATTAAAAAGAATTAGACAATCAGCGGTAAGACGCGATCGTAATAAATATTATCACAAATCAGCTCGTACAGCTATTAAAGCTTTAAGATCTGAGTCTGATAAAAATGAAGCAGAAACAGTTTTTCCAAAAGTTTCTTCAATGATTGATAAGTTAGCAAAAAGAAACATTATTCACAAGAATAAAGCTTCAAACTTAAAATCAAAGTTAGCGAAACATATTGCGGGATTAGCTTAATAAAATAAAAGTGGTCCCTTCGTCTATCGGTTAGGACACTAGATTTTCATTCTAGAAAGAGGGGTTCGATTCCCCTAGGGACTACAAATTAATAGATGGATTGCATTATTGCAATCTTTTTTTTCCTTGTTCATAGTTGTTGATTTTTTAAACAACCAGTAGAATACTGTGTAAAGGAAATTGTTTTTTGTGTTTTGTTTGTAAAGGTTAATCATAATGTTTAGATGATTAATCGGGAATGAAAATGTCGCTGTATAATTCAACTTGGTTCAAATTATTAGAATTATACATCGACTTTTCTACAACTCCCAACACAAAATGACGTTCATTCAAAATAAATAATATTCGAATTAATTAATTCATATTAAGTGGTCCCTTCGTCTATCGGTTAGGACACTAGATTTTCATTCTAGAAAGAGGGGTTCGATTCCCCTAGGGACTACAATTTGACTTGATTAAAAAAATAGTATAAAATTTTCGAAAATTGTTTGGTAATAAAAAATAAACGTTTATTTTTGCACCACAATAATACGAAAGGAGGTCCCTTCGTCTATCGGTTAGGACACTAGATTTTCATTCTAGAAAGAGGGGTTCGATTCCCCTAGGGACTACTAAAAAGCATTCAGATTTGGATGCTTTTTTTATTTTGAAATAGTTTAGTTTATATTGATTTATTGCGATCAATAAAAAGGCGTTTGAGGAAATAAACTTCAAACGCTTTTTGCTTTTATAAAGGATCCTTTTATAGCTTTGGAATTGCTTCTATCAATTCTTTGGTATAGTTTGTTATCGGATGCGCATAAACCTTGTCTGCATCGTTCAATTCTTTCATTTCTCCGTGTTGCATGACCAATAATTGATCACTCATATATTTTACAACCGCCAAATCGTGCGAAATAAATATATAGGTAAAACTAAACTCTGTTTTCAAATCATTTAATAAATTCAAGACTTGCGCCTGAACAGAAACATCCAACGCAGAAACAGATTCATCACAAATGATAAATTTAGGATTTAAAGCCAAAGCACGAGCAATCCCGATACGTTGACGTTGCCCACCAGAGAATTCGTGCGGATATTTGTTCAAATCTTGATCTGATAAACCCACTTTTTGTAAAAGAGATGAAGCCGTTTTTAATCGCTCAGCTTTATTCTGACCAATTTTATGCACTTGCATTGGTTCTGTAATAATTTGCGCAACGGTTTGGCGAGGATTTAAACTTGAATATGGGTCTTGGAAAATAATCTGAATTTCTCTTCTTAATTTACGAATTTCCTCTTTTTTCAGTTTCGTAATATCTATACCATTATAATAAATTTCGCCGGCAGTTGGTTTTTCTAATAACAAAACCGTTCTACTCAAGGTTGTTTTTCCAGAACCCGATTCGCCAACCAAGCCCATTGTTTCACCTGGATAAACTTTGAACGAGATATCATCGACAGCTTTTACATTCGGGATTGTAGCGTTTCCAAATAGAGTCGAAGGATAGAAATATTTCTTCAAGTTCTTAACCTCTAAAATTGGAGGATTTGCATAAATTTTTTCGTGAAAAGCTTCGCGTTCTTCTTCTGTATAGATTTCAGTTTTGAAATTTGGATTTCCTAAGAAATCTTTCACCGTAGGTAAACGTTTTGCGCGTTCATCCAATCGAGGTCGACAAGCAATTAAACCTTTTGTATAATTTTCTTTCGGATGATTAAAAATAGTTTCAACATTTCCTTGTTCTACAACATCACCACGAAACATCACCAAAATTTCTTCGCAAACATTTGCAATTACACCCAAATCGTGAGAAATAAACAACATGCTCATGTTATTTTTTTCTTGTAATTCTTTCAATAAATCTAACGTCGCTTTTTGCACCGTAACGTCCAAAGCTGTTGTAGGTTCATCCGCAATCAATAATTTCGGCTCGCAAGAAATCGCCATTGCTATCATTACACGTTGCTTTTGTCCGCCAGATAATTCGTGCGGATAGGCTTTATAAATACGTTCGGGATTTGGTAATTTTACTTGTTCAAAAAGATGAAGAACTTTCTTTTTAGCTTCTTCTTTCGATAAATTTTGATGCAAACGAATCGCTTCTTCCACTTGTTCCCCGCAACGTAAACTTGGATTTAGAGAAGTCATTGGTTCTTGAAAAATCATTCCGATTTCATTTCCTCTTATTTTTTCCAGTTCTTTAGGCGAAAGTTTAAGCAAATCTATCATTTTATCATCTTGACGAAAAAGAATTTCACTTTTGGGATGAATAATTGCATTAGGAGACAATAAACCCATAATTGCCAATGAAGTTAACGACTTTCCTGAGCCAGATTCTCCAACAATTCCTAATGTATCACCTTGTTCTACTTTGAAATTGATGTTATTCAAAACTTGTTTATCTCCAAAAGAAATCGATAAATTTTTGACCTCGATAATATAATGTAAATCTTGCTTTTGCATGGCAAATTGTTGCTTGGTAAATGAAGTGGAAATTTAGTGATTTTTTTAATCATTTTCTCGAATCAATAATTTCTAAGATTTTGTATTTATAAATTTTGTAATTTTGCTACGAATCAAAACGTTGTGATTTTTAATTTTTTTTATTAATTTAGATGTATTGATTTACTGACTTATAAAAACTTATAACAAGTCAGTTTTTTAAATTCGAAGAATGGATACATACTCCCAGATTTCGACATTGTTTTTAGTCGCTAATCACAATGTCGCCGATGAAATTTCTGTAGCAAAACTTTTGCTTACAATTTTCCTTGTTTTATTAAATGGTTTTTTCGTTGCAGCCGAGTTTGCAATTGTAAAAGTACGTTCGTCACAAATTGAAGTTAATCAAGATATTAACGAAAGAACTTCAAATGCTGCAAAACGAATCGTTAATCATTTAGATTCTTATCTTGCCGCAACACAATTAGGTATTACATTAGCTTCGCTTGGTCTTGGTTGGGTTGGAGAAAGCTCTTTAACACCTGTAATCGTAAAACTTTTTGAAGTAGTTGGTTTAACTTCTCCTTCTTGGACAGCGATTGCGCATAATGTTGCATTCCCAGCAGCTTTCGTTATCATTACTATTTTGCACATTGTTTTTGGTGAGTTAGCGCCGAAATCTATTGCGATTCAGTATCCAACAAAAACTACTTTTACAGTAGCTTGGCCTCTTCGTGCATTTTATTTTGTTTTCAAACCTCTTATTGTTTTAATGAATGGTTTGGCAAATGTAATTCTTCGTGCGATTGGAATTCATCCTATTCATGGAGGTGAAATTCACACAGAAGAAGAGTTGAAAATGATTATTACAGAAAGTTCTGAAGGTGGAGCAATTGAAGAATCTGAGCGTAATTTAATTCAAAATGTGTTTGAGTTTGATGATCGTCGAGTGATGAATATTCAAACATTACGTAAAAATGTTTCTGCAATTAATATTAATACTTCTGTAAAAGATGCGTTAGATTATGCGATTAATGAAGGTTATTCGCGTTATCCTGTTTACGAAGAAGAATTTGATAATATAAAAGGTATCATTTACGCTAAGGATTTAATCAAGCAATTATTGGAAAATCCAAATCAAACTGAAATTGAAGGATTGTTGCGAGAGCCAATTTTTATCTCAGAAAATGCATTGATTAAGAATGTAATGAAACAATTTCAGAAAAAACATATGCAAATTGCAATTGTAACAAATGAAGTTGGTGAAGTTGCAGGAATTGTTTCGATGGAAGATATTTTGGAGGAGTTGGTTGGAGAAATTCAAGACGAATATGATAACGAAGATCCGATAGTTTCTCGTGTTTCTGAAGGTGTTTATAATATAAATGCACACAACGCGATAAGCGATATTAATCGTTTAGTACCGTTTAGATTCGAAGAAAGTGAACATTATGATACGTTGGCTGGATTGATTTCTGAATGTTATCCTGATAAAGAATTAACGGAAGGAGATTTGATTGATTTGGAAGAATATACAGGAACAATTATCAAAATGTACCGAAATTCTGTTGAGCAAGTTCAATTGAAAGTGAAAGATGAATTGATTGAAAACTTTCGCGATGAACCAGATTCAGCCGAAGATGATGAAAATTAATCATTAGAAAATATAGAATAAAAAATCCGCTCATTAGCGGATTTTTTTGTTTTTATAAATCTTCTTTTCGTTGTAAAGGTTGATCGTAGCGCATTTTACGAAAAACGTTAATCAAGGTTACAACATCTTTTTCGCAATAATCTTTGATGCGTTCGACATTGTTTTCATCGTAATATACACGTGCAACTTGCGAACCATCAATATCATCTTTTGGTGTTGGTATTTCGAAAACATTTGCCAATAAATCTAACGATGTAAAGTTCTTATAATCGCCAAATTTCCATAATTCCATTGTGTCTAAATGCTGAACTTCCCACGGTTTTTTACCAAATAATTGCAAAATAGCTGGAATTTCAATTTGATTAATCATCATTCGGCGAGCGATGTACGGAAAATCGAATTCTTTTCCGTTGTGTGCACATAAAATATGATCAGGTTTAAAAAAGTTTTCAATCAACATTGAATTAAAATCTTCTAACAATTTCTTTTCATCATGTCCATAAAAACTTTTGATATGAATAAAAGAATCTTTGACCACAATTCCGACCGAAATACAAACTATTTTCCCAAATTCAGCCATAATTCCAGCGCGTTCGTGGTAAAATTCTTCAGGAGAAATTTCATTATTATTGCGTTGATAAGCCGTTTTCTTTTCCCAAAGCGCTTGTGTTCTTTCAGACAAAAGATTCCAATCATCGGTTTGTGGAACCGTTTCGATATCTAAAAATAAAATTTTACTGTAAGGAATTCGTTGGATCATTTTCTTTCACTTTTTGATTAATTCGCATCGCTTCGTTTACCAATCGGTAAACATCGCCATCTGCAATTGGACGATTATTTGGTTGATCATTATGCGTTTTTCCAGTTCGAACAACAACTAATTTTTCTGAAGGAATTACAATGATACGTTGTCCCAAATGTCCTAACATTGCATAAAAAGGCGTTTTGTAATTGTAATCCATCCAAACTGAATAACCATAAATTTGTGGTTCATTTGGTCCAAACGCTTTTTTGTTTGGTAAAACCATTTTCTGAACAAATGCTGAATCCAAAATTTGTTTTCCGTACCAATTTCCATCATTCAATAATAATTGTCCAAGTTTGGCAAAATCTCGCGCTGTCGCATTGAAGCAACAATAGGTTTTCTCCATTCCTTTCGGATTATCTTTCGACCATTGCGCATCTAATTCCATACCCATTGGTTGCCAAAATTCTTCTTGAAAATATTGTGATAACGATTTATTTTTTAACGCGCGTTCAATCACAATTCCTAATAATTGTGTGTCACTCGATTGATATTTGAAATGGCCTCCTGGTTGAGAAACAAATTTTCGAGCTAACATTTGTTTAACGATATCATCGCCATAATATGCTTTTGCAGTAGGATTTAGAGGAAAATAATAATCTTCGTCCCAATCATAACCAGAAGTCATCGCAGATAAATCACCAACGGTGCATTCAGCTCCAAATTTATCGTTTTTAAATTCGGGAATAAAATCTGTTATTTTTTGATCTAAACCTTTGATATAACCTTGTTCAATCGCTTTTCCTAACATCATTGTCGTGAATGTTTTCGCCATCGAAAAAGAATTGGTAATATCATTTTGCGCATATCCATTGAAATAATATTCGCTCAAAATTTGATTATCTTTTATAATAACTAACCCAGCAGTTCCGAAATCGTTCATCTCCTTTTCGAAATTAGCTGACAGCGAAAATTGATTATAATCTAAATGTTGATGCCAAACTCGCGGTGCATCTGCCAAAATTACATTGTTATCAAAATCTTTGTGATCGTTGATATTTGCAGTGCTTTCACCTTTCATATAGGTTAATTTTACGCCACGAAAAATGTAGTCATTCCCTGTTGCATAAAGAATTAGGATTAATACACAAATGATTATGATGAACCATTTTATTATTTTCCAAAGTATTTTCATTTCAAAAATTTAGAATCTTTTACTAAAATAAGCTTTTACTATTAAATAATGTTAAAATTCTATCATTTCGGAATCATATTTGTTGAGTTATTGTGTATCTTTATACAAGAAAATTAAATCTAAAAAATAAATATTATGGCTTTTGAATTAGCAAAATTACCTTATGCATTTGATGCATTAGAACCTCATATTGACGCAAAAACAATGGAAATTCACCATGACAAACACCATGCTGCGTACACAAATAACTTGAATGCTGCTATTGAAGGAACTGATTTAGCAAATGCTACAATCGAAGAAATTTTAGCAAAAGGAACTGACAAACCAGCTGTTCGTAACAATGGTGGTGGTTTCTATAATCACAATTTATTCTGGGAAATTTTAACTCCAGGTGGTGCTAATCAACCAACTGCAGAAGTTGCTGATGCAATTAACGCTGCTTTTGGATCTTTTGAAGCTTTCAAAGATGAGTTTTCTAAAGCTGCTGCAACACGCTTTGGTTCTGGATGGGCTTGGTTAATCGTAAAAGATGGAAAATTAGTTGTAACATCAACTCCAAATCAAGATTCTACTTTGATGCCTGTTGCTGATGTACAAGGATTTCCAGTTTTAGGATTAGATGTTTGGGAACATGCTTATTACTTAAATTACCAAAACCGTCGTCCTGATTATATCGAGGCTTTCTTCTCTGTAATTAACTGGGATAAAGTTGCTGAAAGATTTGCATCTGCTAAATAATAAGGTTTAAAAAATTAAACAATACAAGACTTGTGTAGAAATACGCAAGTCTTTTTTTATCTTTGGACTATGGGAGTAATTATTTTAGAAAATATAAAAATATATTCGAATCATGGATGTTTAGATGAAGAAGCGCGCATTGGTTCTGATTATTTGGTTGATTTGGAAGCGCATGCAGACTTTACGAAAGCAACAGAATCGGATGAATTGGTTGATGCTTTGGATTATGTTTCGTTAAATAAAATTGTGAAGGAAGAAGTAGGTATACGTTCAAAACTTTTGGAACATGTTTGTAAAAGAGTGTTAGATCGTATAGGTCAAGAACTTACGAATGTCACGTATGCAAAAGTAAAATTATCAAAGCTGAATCCTCCTATTGGTGGGCATGTAGAAAAAGTGAGTGTTATTTTAGAAAAATCGTATTAAACTTTTTTTTTCTGAAATTATTGCTATATTTGCAATCCAAAACAACGGGAATGGTTCCTTGACCGAGAGGCTAGGTAGCGGTCTGCAAAACCGTCCACAGCGGTTCGAATCCGCTAGGAACCTCAAGATTAATTGATGATCAACAAGTTAAAAGACGTTTATGCATATTTTTTGCATAACGTCTTTTTTTTTATGCTTCAGTTTTATTTTCATAATTTATTATATTTGATGAATACTAATATGAATCATATTTGGATTGATGTTTAGGAACAATAATTGGCTCATAGCTCTCTTTATGATCTTGTGGAACATCTATCGTAGATTCTCCATATTAGCTTTTAAACGTTTTGAAGTTGTACCATTACGTGCATTTGGATTATCACTTTTCTCATTTTTTGGAATAACCTAAATGTACTTGAAGTTAGCCTTGCAGCATGGCTTCTGATAAATCAGAATGCAATTCTTTTATTTTAAAGAAAAGTCTTGATGATTTTGATATAGGGGAGTATATCTAACAACAATGATTTAATAATTAAAATACAGAATATTCAAAACTCATATTGAATAAAGAAAGACATTTTTTAATCCTCCATTTTTATATAACCTTCGCCATAATTATCAAAAAATAATTTACGATAAGTAGAACCTATTGCAATCGCAACATCATCGATGTACAACGTGTTATAATCAAAAGAAGTGATATGATTCTTGTTTACAATATATGATTTGCTTACTCTGTAAAAGCTTGTATTTGGAAGTTTTGTATGTATCGTTTTTAGATTCATAGCCGTTATCAACTTTTGCTTGTCTGTATAAATAATAACATAATCTTTCAACGCTTCGATATGCGTAATATCCTCAAAATTTAGTTTATGAAATCTTCGGTCTGCTTTGATAAACATAAACTGCTCTGAATTAGATTCAATTGTTGATTTTATGGTGTTATCTGATAATAATTGATGCAATAATTCTGCTTTTGAAATCGCTTTTTTTAGCCGTTCTTGCGAAATAGGTTTCAATAAATAATCTATCGCATCTAACTCGTAGCCATCAATCGCAAACTGTGGATAAGCCGTCGTAAAAATAAATAATGTATTCGTAGGCAATTGTTTTGCGAGTTCGAGACCATTTATGGATGGCATCTCAATATCCAAAAAAACTAAATCGACGTGATTGTTTTTAGTGAAATCAAGTGCTTTGGTTGCGTTACCAAAACTCCCAATGATCTCAATAGATTCAAAACCATTTAGTTCCTCCGATAATTGCTCGCGAGCAAGAGGTTCATCATCAATTATAATACATTTCATAAAGGCAGATTTAAAGTGACAACAAATTCTTTTTCTTTCTTATTTAGCTTCAATTCGTAGTTATCACCATATAAAAGTTCTAATCTTCTTTTGATATTCGTAAGCCCGATTCCTTTATTTTTTGTATCAGAAATTTTAAAATCTGGACAGATAGAATTGCTACATTCAAAATGCAACATAAGATTTGTTATGCTAAAATTAATATTGATATAAGACGGATCATCATTTACATCGACACTATGTTTAACTGCATTTTCGATAAAAACGGTAAATAAGTTTGAAGGAATTAAACGTCGGTTAAGTGATTCCGAATTAATTGTATTGTTGATTTTTACTGTGAAATCGTCCCGTCTTTTTTGCTCTAATTCCAAATAATTGGTAAGAAATAAAATCTCTTGACACAAATTGTTTTTATTGTTTCGATTTTCATACAATTGAAAACGCAGAAATTCTGACAACTTCACAACTGTATTCACAGCTTCTTCGGGATTTTTTCTGATTAGAGCTTTTACACTATTCAAATTATTAAATAAAAAATGAGGATTAATTTGGTTTTTTAATTCCGCTAATTCCATTTTATGCGTTAGTTTTTCTAGTTCGATAATCTTCTCTTTATCAATAATCCAATTCTGCGCTAATCTTGTTGTTGTTGTAATCATGATAAAACTAATCGAAGTAAAAATTCCATAGATTGGCTGTAGCATAAAGAATTCACCTTTTGGAGTATTTAAATGTAGGATATATCGATTGGTTAAAAGTACAATACTTAGGGTTACAATAACTAAACAGATTAAAAGTGAGAAATAGGTCAGGTATTTTCTGTCCAAAAATTTAGGAACCAAATAATAGGTGTTGATGTAAAACATGATGACAAAAAAAGTGTACACGCTAACAAACCAATAAATACGGTCTTCTTTGGGAAATCTGATGTAAAATCCTGAGCAATACAAGAAAATGAAGAAAAATAGTAGAAATATGATTTGCCTAACCAATTTCAATTTCTTGTTCAATAAAAAAGCTATAATTTTCTCCTCCATTTCGATTTATTTAGAGATAGTAATTACTCAAAATATTTAGATTACTAAATTACTTCTTTATAAAAGACATTA
>NZ_JAOCHX010000044.1:0-24672 GCF_029843245.1 Empedobacter sp. GD03739
TCATCTTTTAAAGAAAATTGAAGAATTTGATCAAAGCGATAAATTTATACTTGATGATTCTATCTATGCTTATTTATTTGATTTGCCTGAACAAAAATTCAATCCTAAATCGATTAAAATAGAAAAAAACTCATTGTTCGAAGGATTAAATTTTACTGAATATATTGATAAAGATTCTATTCGTACACATCCAAATTTGAAAAATCGATTAGATTGGATTCAGAATAATTTTCAAGAAGATTTTACGAAACAAAATGTAACTCCTTCGGCAGAATTTGAAAATATTAAAGCAAAAGAAATCCAAAATTATTACGAAAATTATATTCACAATGAAGAATATACAACAGCACTTTTGGAGTTGATGTATGAGAAGCAAAATCATTCGAATAGAACAGATTTAGACAAATATATTGGAATAATTTTCACTAAGTTGTATGAAGGTCGAAAATCATTAAAATTTAATAAATATGTTGCTCAAGTTGATGCAAATGACAAAAATATCAATAAGCAAAAGTTACTGAGTTTCTTATGGAGTTTAACAAATGACGAATTAAAAAATATTGGAGAATATTATACAAAAAAAGCAACTAATTAGTTGCTTTTTCCTTTTATAAATTTAGTTTTTCTATTCGAACTGAGCTTTCTTTCTCATCTTTATTATATTCACTAATAAAAATATAGCCATATTTAGCTTTACCAAAACGCATACTTGTTTCCTTTGTTTTGAAAGGCATTTTATCTTGAGTTAACACGCCATTTTTAAGTTTATTGATAATTAAATTCCAAACTTTTTTATCATTTTTATCTTGTTCACTATAAAAAAACAAAACTTCGTTTTCAGTTTTATTTTCTTGAGAAAAAAGATAACTATCAAACATTTTTTGTTTCGATTTTTCTAGTACAATATGATTTTTAAAAATCCCATTACTATCAAAATTAGCGATAATATAATCTGTAGATCTAATAACGGTAAAGCTATTATCTCCTTTTTGCTTTTCTAATAAAACCGTAAACGAATTATCATTATAATTAAAAAATTCTTTCAAAGCATAGCGATAACCATCATTATCTCTTAACGTTTTAAAACCAATATCAGAAAATATTTCGCTGTAGTTAATTCTTTTTTCTAACAATTGCTTTCCTACATTATCATAAATTGTTCGTATCAATCCAATAGTTGGTCCAAATCTAGAGAATGGAATCGCATATTCTGAAGATTCTTTTATTTCTCCAATTACAAGTAGTTTATCATTTTGTATTTCCATCTCAGGAAAAACATAAATTCCGTTTCGATTAGTTTTTGAACTATATACAATATTTGATGTATTTTTCCCATCAGCTAAATCATACGTTAACAATCTTTCCACTCCTATTTTATTAAATCCAGAAGATTCGTCATTCTTTTTTTGCAATAAAACTAATTGATCATTTTTAAAAGTTCCTAACTCAAATTTATATCCATCTTTTCTCATCTTTTTATCAATTACATAAGAAAAAGTATTCTCATAATTATCGTTATAAATATTTATACTTTCTAAAAGATTTTCGAAACCAATCTTAAAATCAACATAATAAACTTGATTTTCGTCTTTATATATTTTAAATACATTGGCAGAATACATTGAAGTGTTTAAAAATTTCATCTTATCAAAACTTTCAACTTCAGAAAACAAAGTATAACTACCATTTCTATAAAACATAACATCTTCACTTTTATTTGTTTTCAAATCAAGCTTCATCAAAATATTTCCATATTCTCCAAAACTTTTAGCATGGTATAATTTTGAATTGATATACAATTTTTGCTTCAAAAATTCTATTCCTGTAAAACTATAAATTGACTTTGCAATGTTACGAAGCTCAAAGTCTCCATTCGTAATTTTGTTCAAATTATTGTCTAACAATACATATTCGTATTGAACAAATTTATCTTCTTTTATTAATCCTTTGTTGAAAATGAATGCATATCCAATTACATTTCCATCGTTGTCATTAAGTCGAGAAGATTGCTCTAAAACCCCAGTTGACAATTCTTTCAAATTCTGAACTTGAGCAAAAGAAAAAGTGAGAGTAATAAATGTAAGTAGTACAAATAAAAATTTTTTCATATAGTTTTTAAAATAATTTCTAATAATCTTAAACGTCTAAAACAACGTCAATTCATCTTGCGGACCACGAATATCTAAATCTAAATCATTGTTTAATTTCTTAATAAAATATTTGGCTAACATTGGCGATTCTAACTCTAAATTTTGATGAATAAAAAAGTACAATTTCTGCAAACCTTCTGCTTTCCAAAGTTTAATTGTTTCAATCCATTCATCTAATCGTTCATAATCAGATGGAATATTTGCTCCAACAAAACGCACAAAAGCTTCATTCGAAGTCAATCGCATATGCACCATATCTCTCCTACCCGCTGTATCAACAATAATATTTGAAATGTTATGCTTTTCTAATAACGAAACCAATCGATTAAAATTTTCTTCGTTCGAAAACCAATCTTCATGACGAAGTTCTACAGCTAACGGATAACCTTTCGGAAAATTTTGAATGAAATTTTCTAATTTTTCAAAATCTTTTGGAGCAAAATTTTCGTGCATTTGTAAGAAAATCATTCCTAATTTTTCTTCAAATAACGCAACTGCATCCAAATATTGATTCAATTTATCTGTCACATTTTGCAATCGTCCATAATGACTAATACTTTGTGGAATTTTCGGGAAAAATTTAAAATCTTTTGGAGTTTTATTTACCCAAGTTTCGACATTTTCTTTACTTGGCGAACGATAATATGTCGCATTTAGCTCGATACTATTAAATTGCTTTGAATAATAACTCAATTCATCTTTTGTTTTAGGCGGATAAAAATTCTTCAAATCTTGCTTATTCCATTTTGCACAGCCTACATATACTTCGAAATTATCTGATTTATCAGCTTTATTCAACAAATCAATCGTTTCTTTTGGCGTTTTTGGCAATGTAAAATTAACCAATTCTGGGTTTTCTACTTATCCGAATTTCATCTTTCTAAATTTGAACGAAAATTAAGCAATTATAAGCAGTTCTCATGATCTATTTTACGACAAAATGTCAGAAAAATTTCATTTGGAATATCTTTTGAAATTTAGAATTCGTCAATAAATCTTATGATTTAGACTATTTACAAGAAAAACTAATTATTAAATAATAAAAATACAATAACGATGAATAAAGGAAATATTAATGTTTCGGTAGAGAATATCTTTCCATTAATTAAGAAGTTTTTATACAGCGATCACGAAATCTTTTTACGTGAATTAATTTCAAATGCTTCTGACGCAACCCTGAAATTAAAGCATTTAACAAGTATTGGTGACGCAAAAGTAGAATACGGAAATCCAAAAATTGAAGTAAAAATAAATAAAGACGATAATACTTTGCACATTATTGACCAAGGTTTGGGAATGACAGCTGATGAAGTGGAGAAATACATCAATCAAGTGGCGTTTTCTGGAGCGGAAGAATTTATCAATCAACACCAAGATGCGGACGGAATTATCGGACATTTTGGTTTAGGTTTTTATTCTGCATTTATGGTTGCGGATAAAGTAGAAATCATAACAAAATCATATAAAGACGAGCCTGCAGTTCATTGGACGTGTGATGGTTCTCCTGAATTTACATTAGAAAATTCGGATAAAACAGATCGTGGAACTGAAATCGTTTTACACATTGCAGAAGACTCGAAAGAGTTTTTAGACGAATGGAAAATCCGTGAATTATTGAATAAATACAATAAATTCATGCCAATTCCGATCAAATTTGGAACGAAAAAAGAAACACTTCCTTTACCAGAAGATGCTTCAGAAGATGCAAAACCTGAGGAAATCGAAGTTGATGATATTATCAATAATACAAATCCGGCTTGGACAAAAGCGCCATCAGAATTGTCTGACGAAGATTATCAAAATTTCTACAGAGAATTGTATCCAATGCAATTCGAAGAACCTTTATTCCATATTCACTTAAATGTTGATTATCCATTTAATTTGACTGGAATTTTATTCTTCCCAAAATTAGGAAACAACATCAATATTGATAAAGATCGTATTCAATTATACCAAAATCAAGTATTTGTAACAGACGAAGTGAAAGGAATTGTTCCTGATTTCTTGATGTTATTACGTGGTGTGATAGATTCTCCAGATATTCCATTGAATGTTTCGCGTTCGTACTTACAAGCTGATGGAGCTGTGAAGAAAATTTCGGCACATATTACGAAAAAAGTGGCGGATAAAATGTCTTCATTAATGAATCAAAATCGTGAAGATTACGAGCAAAAATGGAACGATATTAAAGTTGTAATTGAATATGGAATGATTTCGGAAGATAAATTCTTCGAAAAATCTGACAAATTTGCATTGTATCCAACAGTTGATGGTAAATATTTTACTTGGGATGAATTAAATACTGCGATTAAAGACAATCAAACCAACAAAGACGGAAAATTAGTAATTCTTTATGCGTCTGATGTTGATGGACAAGATCAATACATACAAATTGCGAAAGAAAAAGGTTACGAAGTAATTTTATTAGATTCTCCTATTTCTTCTCACTTGATTCAGAAGTTAGAATCTACAAAAGAAAATGTAACATTTGTTCGTGTTGATGCGGATCATATCAATAATTTGATTGAAAAAGATGAAGTTAAAATTTCCAAATTATCTGATGATGATAAAGAAAAATTGAAAACTGAAATCACAGAATCAATCAACAATAAATCATATACAATTCAATTAGAAGATTTATCTGGAACAGATGCACCTTTCATCATTACGCAATCAGAATTTATGCGTCGTATGAAAGATATGCAAGCTTCTGGCGGAGCTGGGATGTTTGGAATGGGTAATTTCCCTGAAATGTATAATGTTGTTGTGAATGCAAACTCGGATTTAGCAACAGAAATTTTAGCTAAAGATTCGAAAGAAGAAAAAGAAGCGTTGATTAATCAAGCATTAGATCTAGCAAAATTATCGCAAGGTTTGTTAAAAGGTAAAGAATTAACAAATTTTATCAATAGAAGTTTTAAGAACATTAAATAATCTCAGAACACTATATTTTAGTAATCTTAAACTTAAAATCCAGCACATAATGTGCTGGATTTTTTATTTCTAAATAGATTTATTGATGTGTTAAACTTTTAAAATTAATCTGAAATAATTTGCAAAACATGATTTTTGTCATTAATTTTACATCAAGGAATTAATAATTATTCGTTCAGGACTTCAAAATACTTTAGTTGTTTTGAAACAGAACATTAAAATTAATAGTTGTTTTTCCACAAAATAACGAAATTTTTAAGCCGACAGAGAATTTTCATAATAAGGTGAAAATTAATTCAAATCATTATCAAAAATTTCGGGAAGGATTTCAAGAAATTGAAATCCTTTTTTCCCTAGACGTTCTTTTTAAATCGATTTTGCTCATAGTTATTGCATAGGATTAATAGTCTCTCATATATGAGTACATTTCATTTATTATTTACAATAGATATTTGTTCTATTTATAAAAATTCTTTTTTATAATCATTTAAAAAGAACAAGTTACAATGGACTTATTCAGAAGAAAGAATTTGACATTGGGAAGGATTTCAAGAGATTGAAATCCTTTTTTTTTTTGCAATTATTATAACAAAAAAAGAGCGACAAACATGTCGCTCTTTTAATATATATCAGAATGTTATTATTCTTGTGATACAATTTTTGCAGATAAATACTCACGGTTCATACGTGCAATGTTATCTAAAGAAATTCCTTTTGGACATTCGATTTCACAAGCTCCTGTATTTGTACAGTTACCAAAACCTTCTAAATCCATTTGTGCAACCATTTTTTGAGCACGACGAGCAGCTTCTACTTGTCCTTGTGGTAACAATGCGAATTGAGAAACTTTAGCTCCTACGAATAACATTGCAGATCCATTTTTACAAGTTGCAACACAAGCTCCACAACCAATACATGTTGCAGCGTCGAACGCTTCATCTGCATGCATTTTGTTTACTGGAATATTGTTTGCATCTACTGTACGTCCTGATGTATTTACAGAGATGTAACCACCAGCTTGTTGGATACGGTCGAAAGATGAACGGTCTACAATTAAATCTTTGATTACTGGGAATGCAGCAGATCTCCATGGTTCGATGTAAATCGTTTCACCATCTTTGAACATACGCATATGTAATTGACAAGTTGTAACACCTCTATCTGGTCCGTGCGCTTCTCCATTGATGAATAAAGAACACATACCACAAATACCTTCACGACAGTCGTGGTCGAATGCAACTGGCTCTTTTCCTTCCTCTATTAATTGCTCGTTTAATAAATCAAGCATTTCTAAGAAAGAAGAATCAGTAGAAACATCTTTTAAGGAATATGTTTCCATTTTTCCTTGAGCATTAGCGTTTTTTTGACGCCAAATTTTCAGCGTGATGCTGATTGTTTTTGATGATGCCATAATTCTATATGATATTTTGACATTTTGCTTGAAAGTTTGTTATCAAGCAAAATGATTTTATTATTTATAACTACGAGTTTTAAGCTCGATATATTTGTAATTTAATTCCTCTTTGTGTAAAACCTCAGTGTTGATATCATCACCTTTATATTCCCAAGCGGCAACATAAGTATAGTTTTCATCATCACGCATTGCTTCACCTTCTTCTGTTTGGTACTCCTCACGGAAGTGACCACCACAAGACTCATTACGGTTAAGAGCATCAATTGCCATTAACTGTCCTAATTCTAAGAAGTCAGCTACACGTCCAGCTTTTTCTAACTCAGTATTCATTTCGTTAGCATCACCAGGAACTTTTACATCACGATAGAATTCTTCACGTAAAGCAGCAATTTCAGCAATCGCTTCTTTTAAACCTTGAGCATTACGAGCCATACCTACTTTGTTCCACATAATATTTCCTAAACGTTTGTGGAAACTATCTACAGTTTTAGTTCCTTTATTGCTTAAGAAATGTTGAATTTGGTCTTTAACAGCCTTTTCAGCTTCATCAAATTCTGGCGTATTTGTAGGAATTTTACCTGTACGAATATCTGCTGATAAATAATCTGCAATTGTATAAGGTAATACGAAATAACCATCTGCTAAACCTTGCATTAATGCAGAAGCTCCTAAACGGTTAGCTCCGTGATCAGAGAAGTTAGCTTCTCCTACTACGAAACATCCAGGAATTGTTGATTGTAAGTTGTAGTCAACCCAAACACCACCCATTGTGTAGTGAATTGCTGGATAGATACGCATTGGATTTTCGTATGGATTCTCATCTGTAATTTTCCAATACATTTGGAATAAGTTACCATATTTCTCCTCAATCCATTTTTTACCTAATTTCTCGATTTCAGCATCTGATGGATTTTGATCTCCGTTTGCGAAAGCAACCTCACGACCTTTTTTCTTGATCTCATCTGTAAAATCTAAGTAAACTCCTTCTCCAGTTTCATTTGCTTCAATACCATAACCAGCATCACAACGCTCTTTTGCAGCACGAGATGCAACGTCACGAGGAACTAAGTTACCAAATGCAGGATAACGTCTTTCTAAGTAGTAATCTCTGTCTTCTTCTTTGATATCAACTGCTTTTTTCTTACCAGCACGGATTGCTTCAGCATCTTCTTTCTTTTTAGGAACCCAGATACGACCAGAGTTACGTAAAGATTCAGACATTAAAGTCAATTTAGATTGATTTGTTCCGTGGATTGGAATACAAGTTGGGTGAATTTGTACATAACAAGGGTTAGCAAAATAAGCACCTTTTTTGTGAATTTTCCATGCAGAAGTTACGTTAGAACCCATTGCATTAGAAGATAAGAAATATACGTTTCCGTAACCACCAGTAGCAATAACTACTGCGTGAGCAGAATGTCTTTCGATTTCACCTGTAATTAAATTACGAGCAATAATACCGCGAGCTTTACCATCTACAAGTACAATGTCTAGCATTTCGTGACGGTTGTACATTTGGATGTGCCCTAAGTGGATTTGCTGATTCATTGCTGAATAAGCTCCTAATAATAATTGTTGTCCTGTTTGACCTTTCGCATAGAAAGTACGAGATACTTGTACCCCACCAAAAGAACGGTTATCTAATAACCCACCGTAATCACGTGCAAAAGGAACCCCTTGCATTACACATTGGTCGATAATATTACCAGAAACCTCCGCTAAACGATAAACGTTAGACTCACGAGCGCGGTAATCACCACCTTTGATTGTATCGTAAAATAAACGGTAGATAGAGTCGTTATCTCCTTTATAATTTTTAGCAGCATTTATCCCCCCTTGTGCAGCAATAGAGTGCGCACGACGTGGTGAATCTTGATAACAGAAAGCTTTTACTTTATATCCTAACTCTGCTAAAGTAGCAGCTGCAGAACCACCAGCTAAACCAGTACCTACAACAATAACATCAATTTTATCACGGTTATTTGGAGCCACTAAGTTTAAGTGTGCTTTGTGTTCGCTCCATTGTTGTGCGATATCTCCTTGTGGAGATTTTGAATCTAATATACTCATTTCTTGATATTATTTAATTATTTAACAAAAAAATGGTAAACAGCGATGATAATGAAACCTGCTGGAATTAAAATTGAATACCATTTCCCGAAAGCAACAATTACTGGAGTGTATTTGTTGTGTCTTGCACCAATAGATTGGAATGCAGATGCAAATCCATGTTGTAAGTGTAATGATAAAAATACAAATGCAACAATGTAAATTACTAATCTTACAAAACTTAAAGCACCTTCTAATGTGAAAACGTGGTTTAAATGATCCATAAAGTAATTTCCTTGAGCAAACTCAGGATTTGGAGCAATGTAGTGATCAGTAATTGTAGGAACCCAAAAGTCATACAAGTGTAATAATAAGAAAATTAAAATTACAGATCCAGAAACTAACATGTTTCTTGACATCCAAGAAGCATTTGCAGCACCATTATACTTTTGATAAGCAACTGGTCCACGCGCTTTCTTGTTTTGCGCTTCTAATACAAACCCCATTACAAAGTGGTATACAACACCAATTAATAAAATAGGCTGCATTAAATATTGGATAAAAGGGTTATCACTCATGAAAGCCGAAACTTCATTGAACCCATTCGGATTAATAACAGATAATGCATTAATCACGAAATGTTGTAACAAGAACACGATCAAAAATAACGCTGAAAGCGCCATCGCGAACTTCTTACCAATCGACGATTTTAGTAATGATTCATTTGCCATAAAGCAATTCGTTTAATTTTTTAGATATTTCCACAAATTTAATCATCCCATTGCTCTAATCACAATGAATTATATCATTTCGTTAACAGATTTCAATAGTTTAGAATCATTCTTAGTTAATTAAGACATTTTTAACAATTTTTCTAAATTTTTATTGCTTAATAAATAATTAATTTCTATACTTGCAGTAGAAAAGTAGAACAACTTTTCATAGGTTTAAGTTAGTTAGGTTAATCCTCTTATATTTCTATAAGAGGATTTTTTATTTTTTTAGTTGTAACATTATTCTTTTTTTTACTACAAATAAAGAGCAACAGAATAATAGTTTGAATAATAAAGCAAAAATATTTACTGAATTAGTCGAGAAAAATCAGGGAATTATCCATAAAGTTTGTCGTATTTACACAGACGACAAGGATTCTCATGACGATTTATTTCAGGAAATAGTTTTGCAATTATGGCGCTCTTATGACTCTTTCAAAGGAGATTCAAAATTTAGTACGTGGATGTATCGTGTTAGCTTGAACACAGCAATTACTTTAATTAGAAAAAAAACAAAATCCAGTGAAACTGATTTTAATGAAGCTCAATTTTTAAACTTAAAATCTGATGACAAAGACGAATTTTTAGAAGAGCGTATCACACTTTTATACGCAGCAATTAGATTATTAAACGACGTAGAACGTGCATTGGTACTGCTATTTTTGGAAGACTTACCTTATAAAGATATTGCTGAAACTTTAGGAATTTCAGAAGTTAATGCTCGGGTAAAAATGAACAGAGTAAAGATAAAATTAAAAGAAATAATGTCTAAAATGGAACAATAATGGAGTTAGATGACTTAAAATCAATTTGGGGTTCCATAAAGGAAGAAGAAAAGTTTGATCAAAATCAAATTTTTCAAATGTTGAAGAAAAAATCATCAACGACAATAAAATGGTTATTTATATTCACTTTTTGCGAATTTATCCTTTTTCTTGTCTACAATTTATATGTTTTAATTTCAGGAAAAAATTTTTTTAATAACGAAGTCAAAACATTAGTCGAAGAAAAAACAATTAACAATTACGAGATCGCTTCGGTTTTTAGTATTGTGATTACGTTTGGATTTTTGGTGATGGCTTATCGTTATTTCAAAAAAATAGATCTTAATCAATCTGTAGTCGATTTGATGAAAAATATTATTTCATTTCGTCGATTGGTGAACTTGTTTATTCTTTTCACCGTTTTAAGTTTAATTGTTTCTTCTGCCCCATTCTATTACGAATTAGGCCAATCTATTTATTTGGCAAAACACGCTCATGATATACAGCCAATTGTGAATAATGCTGCTGTTTATGGTTGGATTGCAATAATAACTGCTGTTGCTTTTATTGTGATTATAGGAACGGTTTATTATGGGATTATTTATTTTTTATTTTTAAGAAAACTTCAACAAAACATGAAAGAGTTGAAAGAAATGAAATAAAATCTTATTTTTGTAAACTGAATGAAAAAATTTATCCAATATATTATGCTTACGATTTCACTGTTTATGACAGTGTATCAGTCTGCGCATATATTGGATCATGCTCTAAATAAAGAGCACAAAGAGCTGAAAGACAAATTCTCTAACGTACACGATCATAGCTGTACAATTTGCCATTTCAATCAACATTTTATAGAAAATGATTCAGAAATTGAGTTATTTGAATG
The DNA here is from genome assembly GCF_029843245.1 of Empedobacter sp. GD03739. Classification (NCBI taxonomy): domain Bacteria; kingdom Pseudomonadati; phylum Bacteroidota; class Flavobacteriia; order Flavobacteriales; family Weeksellaceae; genus Empedobacter; species Empedobacter sp. GD03739. Next base: position 10,974 of record NZ_JAOCHX010000044.1, read on the forward strand.
GTCACAATCATTTATCCAAAAAGATAAAACACTTTACACAACTCGTGTAAAACAAGCTGTATTACTTACTCAAAAAAGTCTTCGAGCACCGCCCTACGCAATTTAATTTCAGAAAAAACCACCTTATTTTTTTAACGTTATTAAATTATTGTATTTATGTCAATCAACATAAAATGTAGTATTGCGGCTACATTATTGTGCGGAACTGTGTTTGCACAAAACATTTTCGAAGGTCAAATTATAGATAAAAATCAAAAACCAATTCCTTTCGCAACTGTATACTTCAACAACGAAGAATATCACACAAATGCCGAAGGAAAATTTAGAATTGAGAATTTAAACAAAGGAAATTATCAAGTTCAAATTGATGAGCAAGGTTACGAACCTTTTTCTCAAAATATTACGTTTGATTCTCAACAAAAATTTGTTTTTACACTTACTTTTCACAAAGCATATAATTTAGATGAAGTTACTGTTTTAGGGCATCATCACGATTTTTCAACAGCTAATGTAGATCGTGTCGATCAATCTTATATTCAAGAAAACTATGCAGGATCATTAGCCAAATCACTTGAAAATATTGCAGGTGTTAATGCTTCTGGAATTGGATCATCAGCTTCAAAACCAATTATTCGTGGACTTGGTTTCAATCGATTAATTGTTGCTGAAAATGGTGTAAAACAAGAAGGACAACAATGGGGAGCCGATCATGGTTTGGAGATTGATGCGCTAAATGTTGAAGATGTCGAAGTGATAAAAGGCCCTGCTGCTTTGGAGTACGGAAATGAGGCTATTGCTGGAGTTATCAAGATTAACAATAACAATTTACCAGCAAAACATTCACTTTCAGGAGAAGCAAAAACTTTGTATCAATCGATTAATGATAATTACGGAATTGGATTTAATTTAAAATCTCGAAACGATCATTTTTTCTATAAAATAAAAGGTTCGTATTCTGATTATGCCGACTACAGAACGACTACCGATCGCATTTATTATCTGAATCGCTATTTGCCAATTTACAATAAACGTGTTAAAAATACGGCTGGACAAGATTTGAATGCTGAAATACAAACAGGTTATATTGGCGAAAAATTTCGTTCAATTTTAACGGTTTCTAATGTTAATCAAAAAATTGGTTTTTTTCCTGGTTCGCACGGAATTCCTTCTGTAGATAGGCTTCAAGATGATGGAAATTATAGAAATATCGAATTTCCTTATCAAAAAGTTAATCATTTTAAAGTGATTTCCGAAAATGAATTTCGTTTAAATTCAAAAGATGTTTTAAAATTTTTGGCAAGTTATCAAAACAATCGTCGCCAAGAAGTTAGTTCGTTTCACACTCATTATGCGAATCAACCCGCTCCAACAAAAAATCCTGATTTAGAATTAGATTTTAATCTTTCTACTTATGATTCTCAATTAAAATTTGAACATAATCATAGCAAAAATTTCAAAACAATAATCGGTGCACAAGCACAATTGCAAGCCAATAATATTGCGGGTTACAATTATTTATTGCCAAAATATGATCGAAATATTTTTAGTGGATTTTTGATTGAAGAATTCAAAAAAGGAAATAAGTGGAAAGTTACAGCTGGTTTACGTTACGATTATTCAACGTTCAAATCAGAAGGTTATTTTGATGATTTTCTGTACAATTATTTGATTGAAAAAGGAAATTCTGAAGGAATTGCAGATTATTATGCAAATCGTAGCAAATCTATTGATCGTAATTTCAGTAATTTAAACGGAATGATTGGTGCAACTTTTCAACCAAATGATTTATGGGATTTCAACTTGAATGTTGGAACAAATTTCCGTTTACCAACCGCTATAGAATTGGGTTCTAACGGAATTCATCACGGTAGTTTTAGACATGAACGAGGTGACGAAAATCTTGATATAGAAAAAGGAATTGCTGTAGATTTCAAATCTGTTTTTCACAAAAATGATTGGAATATTTCGCTAAGTCCGTATTTATATTATTTCAGCAATTATATTTTCTTAAAACCTTCGGGACAATTTTCGATTCTTCCTCATGGTGGACAAATTTATCAATATACACAAAGCAAAGCTTTGTTGACTGGTTTTGAATTTGAAGTTCGTAAGAAAATCAACGAAAATTTTGATGCAAATCTTGTGTACGAATATTTATACAATCGACAAATTACGGAAAATAAAAAATTCGGAAATTATCTTCCTTTCACTCCTGCAAATAATTTATTTGGACAAATTAATTATAAAATCAATCAAAATATTGCATTTTTAGAAGGTTTGAGCTTTTTTGCAAATGGAAAATATACATTTGAGCAAGATAAAATTGCACAAAATGAAGATATCACTCCAAGTTATTTCTTGGTTGGAATTGGAGGAAAAACGAAACTTAAATTCAATAATTTTAGTGCAAATTTAAGTGTTCAGGTTTCTAATTTATTCAATAAAAACTATTACAATCACACCAGTTTTTATCGTGCATTGCAATTACCAGAACAAGCTCGAAACATACAAATTATGTTAGGAATTCCGTTCGGAAAATAGTTGATACATGAAAAAGAAACATCCTATTTTTGGACTTTTCTTTAGTATTATTCTTTTTTCGATTCCAACTTTTAATCAATTACATTTTTCTTTAATCGATCATTCACAAGATTTTTCGAATCAAAAGAAAGAAATTATTCATCATCAATGTAATCATTTCACCTATTACTCTGTCTTTATTGACACGCATGATGAACCAAAAATAGAATCAAAACCGAACGAAGAATTTTACAGTAAAGAAAGTTTTGAACAAGTAGAAAAAATTAAACATTCTACAATTGAATATCATTTTACACGAGGTCCGCCTCAGGATTTTGTTTATTAATAAATCAACCAAAATCTTAAAAAAATAATATTCAATTCAAAAAAAATAAAACAATGAAAAATTCAATTTTAAACTATTCATTTATAACATTATCAGCATTATTCATTACATCTTGTTCATCAGATGATTCTTCATTAGATACAACAAAACCTGAAATTAATTTGATTGCACCTAAAGACCACGATGAATTTCATTTAGGCGAAACCATCTCAATTGATGCTATTTTGAAAGACAATGTAGAATTGGGAACGGTAAAAATTGAAATTCATTCCGCAGAAGATGGTCATCAACACAGAACAGCAAATGTTAATTGGACGTATGATGCAGAAGAAGCTATTCCAGCAGGAAAAACTGAGCACACATTAAGTCATAAAGTAAATATTCCTACAGAAGGAATTACGGAAGGACATTATCACTTAGGATTAATTTTAATTGATAAAGCAGGAAATCAATCCGAAACATACATCGAAATCGATATAGTTGACCATAGCCACGATCATTAATTTTTTTTTATATAAAAAGCCTGAAATTTCAGGCTTTTTTTTATGCGCATTGTTAAAAGAATGTTATTTTAGCACTCCTCAATTATATCAAAACAAAAAAATGATTGCAATAGCAGATAGCGGTTCTACTAAAACGGATTGGGTAATTTTAGATAGTGACCTTAATGAAGTTTTTAGAACAAGTACAATCGGATTTAATCCGTATTTTGTAACATCAGAAGATATTACGACTGAATTACAAAAAAATGAAGATTTTGCACCTGTTGCAAATGATTTTACAAAAGTCTTTTTTTATGGTGCAGGAACTTCCAGCGAAGCAATGCATGCTGTTGTTAAAGAAGGTTTAGAGAATTTCTTTACAAATGCAGAATTTGTCGTAGACCATGATTTATTAGCTGCTTGTTACGCAACTTATATGGGAAAACCTGCAATGGTTTGTATATTAGGAACAGGTTCTAATTCTTGTTATTTCGATGGAACATCAATGCGCGAAGAAACAAAATCTTTAGCTTATATCTTAGGTGACGAAGGTTCTGGAAATGACTTAGGAAAACGTGTATTACGCGCTTTTTACACAAAAAAAATGCCTCCACATTTAGCCAAAGCTTTTGATGATTATTATAAATTATCAGTAGATGAGTTAAATAAAAATGTGTACCAAAATAAATTTGCAAACACATATTTAGCATCTTTCAATAAATTTGTCGTCGAACATAAAAATGATCCATTTATTCAGAAAATTATTTATGATGCAATGTCTTCTTTTATCGAATATCAAATTATGCCTTACGAAGAAGCTCGTCATTCTGAATTAAATTTCATTGGCTCAATTGCTCATATTTACGAAGATGTTATTCGTTCAGTTGCGGCAGAATATCACTTAACAGTTGGTCATATTATTAGAAAACCAATTGATAACGTTGTTGATTATCACAAAAAGTATTTGATTAAATAATCATGGCAACTCAACCAAAAATAGCAGTAATTTCTTACAATACTCCTCATCGCAAAACACAAGATGTTTTACACGGATTAAAAGCTAAAGGTTATCAAAATGTAAAAATATTTGCATTGCCTTTTGTACAAAGAGAAAATCCGTTCAAACCAATTTATCAACATCGTCCAAGTAAAGCGATTCAAGTAAATTTAGATGATTACTGTAATAGTTTTGGTTATAATTTTGATTTAACAACTGCTGAAACGTTGAATAATCAATTAAACGATTATAAAGCTGAATATGTAATTATTGCAGGTGCAGGATTATTACCAGATGAATTGGTTGAAAATCATAAAATTATCAATACACACCCAGGTTTTTTACCTTTGACAAGAGGTTTAGATTCATTAAAATGGGCAATCACAAAAGGAGTCGAAATTGGTGTTACAACTCATTTTGTAGACACAGAAGCCGATGCTGGTTTTTTGATTGAACAACAATATGTTCCTGTTTACGGGAATGATACGTTTCATTCTTTGGCTAATCGTCAATATGAAACAGAAATTGAAATGTTAGTTAATTCGATTGAATTAATACCAACACTTTCAGAATTCAAATCACTTTCATCAAATGAATTAGAAGCGACGCGCAGAATGCCAAAAGCTATCGAAGAAAATTTGATGCAAGCATTTGATACTTACAAAGAAAAATATAAAAGGGATTAAATATTTTTTAGAAAAAAATTAAAAAGCTAACCGAATTGGTTAGCTTTTTTGTTGAATCTATTTTTTAATTTGATTTTACTATCTTTAATAAAACAATTAAGATGAACAAAGAAAAACCTTTGAGCGAATTAACATTAGAAGAATTAAATGATAAAAGAAAAAAAGTTAATAAACTTAATCTTAGCATTCAAATTCCTTTATTACTCATTGCAATCGTTTTATTAATTCTGAAGATGACAAACAAATATGATATCAATGTAACATTCGTTATTTTATTATCATGTTCTGTAACTTTTATTCCTCTTATAACAGGTTTAGCGAAAATAAATGCAGAAATCAATACCAGAAAAAAAGCGAATCAATGAGTTTCTTTTCTCTTTTTCCTAAGATGTAAAACATTTTTGATTGGATTATAAATCATAATAAAAACCATCATTACAATTCCGAAATAAAATAAAGTTCTAAAAATTTGAATATCTGCAATCAACAAGGCTTGGTTATACAATTGAGATTTCAGATTACTTGCTGTCAAACTGATAGATTCATTTACTAAATGAGTTGTATTGTGTTTATTGAATAGATTATTCCATTGTTCTTGAAAAATCGTATTGGTAATATCTAAATTTTTCGTCATCAAAAATTGATGTTTAGTCGTCAAGAAAAGAATTGCATTTTGCATAATCGAAAAACTAATTGTCGACGACCAATAACGCATTGCAACTGCTGCTTGCATGGTATTCATAGAAAAATTAGCATGTACAGAACATACCATATATTGCAAAATTGGCGCAAACAACATTCCTTGTCCCATTCCTTCCATCAACAATGGCGGAATAACTGCATTCGGACGAGTATCTGGAACCAAAATGTAACTAAACCACAACATAGCAAACGTTAAACAAAAAAAACCTCCAAAAAACACATACTTATATTGCGTTTGAAATTGTGTAATGATGTAATAAGCAAACAATGCTCCGATATAAATTCCGGCACAATTATAATATTGTATTTGCAAAACAAACTCCCAATTCCATTTCCAAACAACATTCATAACTTGATAAATGTTACTCATACTCGATTTGAAAATATAAAATGTAAAAAACAACAACATACCTACAATAACTCTTTCGGAACGAAGAATCTCGAAATGAAAAATCGGTTTTTTAGACGTTAATTGTTGCAAAATAAATAAGCCTGAAAAAATAAACATTGCAGCAAACGCAATAACGATATAAAGCGATTCGAACCAATAATATCTTTTACCATAAATCAATAAAAAAGCTCCTGCTATTAATGACATCATCATCAAAAAATAACCCGCCAAATTTAACTGATACAATGGTTTTTTGGGATACAATCTACCATGACTAAAGAGAAAAACATAAATCAATAATGATAAAACATGAAAAAAGATGACAGTATAAATCACCATATTGAAATTATAATTTTCGATGGCAAATTTTACAATAGAAGTCGTGTATTTATCAGCCGTCATCATAAATCCATACAAAAAAGTATTTCCTAATAATCGTCCATATTCGCCTTTTATACGCGACATAATTAGCGGAACAATAATACATCCTTCGAGATAAGATGTTGTCCCTTGTATCACACGAAGTAAATAAATCAATTGCGTATTTGTTGTCAACGAAATTATTAACATTAATACAATATTGATAATAGTCATAGACAATAAATAAGAACGAATATTAAAGAACTGAAAAAGCCGTTCGTTAATAAAAAGTCCACAAACAATTGTAGCGTAAGCCAAAGAAAAAATGAATTGTAAATCGTCTACATCAACATCTAGAAATGAAGCTGTAAATATACTATTCATATTGAAAAGTGAGAGAATCATCACATGCGGAATCAACGCGGCAATGAGAATTGGAAGCACCAATTTTTCTGGTATCCATTTCTTGAAAATGGGATGTTGATTGTGCATTGAGTTATTTATTCACTTTTACAATCAAGTTCAAAACATTCATTCGAAAGTTTGTCTAATTAAAAATATTTTATTGATTTCGTGATTATCTTACCTAAAAAGTAAAAAAAGGAAGCTGCCTGAGAAAAGTCAAAAGGCTAAAATGTGATTCTGAATAATAAATCGTTAAAATACGATGATTTATTTTTATAAAAATATAACAAATTTAAAATCAATAAAATACAACTAATATTTATTAAAACAATTAATCATTTTTCGTTTGATTTATTTTGATGGCAAAAGTAAGTGCTAGCGCATAAAAACAAGTTGATTATTTGAGAATAAAATTTGTTCATTTAAGCCATTTATAAATTTAAAAAACTTTAAAATATCACCTTTCTACAGGATAATTTTGATAAAATATTCATTTTTAAAAATTTGTTATAAAAAAAACGTACTTGATTCTATTAAATCAAATACGCCAATTAAATAAAAAAGTAATATATAAAAATTATTTTAACGATGTAAAAGTCTATTTTTTATCGGTTGATAAAGAATTACAAAAATCGCAGCGATAATTCCCACAACAAACAATGTTCGGAAAATTTCAATATTACTAACCAACAAAGCTTGGTTATACAATTTTGCTTTTAAAGCTGCGGCAGTAATACTTTCTGCTTCGTTTGGAAGATGACTCGCAATATTTTTATTGAACAAATTATTCCATTGTTGTTGGAAAATCGGACTCGTTTTGTCTAAATTTTTGGTCATCAAAAATTGATGTTTAGTCGTCAAGTATAAAATTGCATTTTGCATCAGCGAAAAACCAATTGTTGTCGTCCAAAAACGAATCGCCGTACCTGCTTGCGCCGCACTACCAGTAATAGAAGGATGTACAGAACCTGTAATATACAACACTAATGGCGTAAAAATAACACCTTGCGCAATTCCTTCTAACATCAACGTTGGCGCTATTGCCTCGACTTTTGTATCTGGATAAAACAAGTAACTAAACCACAACATGCTCATGGCTAAAAGTACAAATCCAAGAAAAAATATTTTTCTGAAATCAACTTTATTCTTAACCATAAAAAATGAAAATACAACACCAATGATAGAACCTGCCACATTAAAATATTGAATCTGCAACACATATTCCCATTGCCATTTCCAAACTGTCGACATAACTTGGTAAATATTGCTCATCCCAGCACGCAGAGTATAGAAAACAAAAAACATTAATATTCCTAAAATGACACGTTCTGATTTGAAAATCTCAAAATGGAACAAAGGTCGTTTGGCTGTTTTTTGATGCAATAAAAATAAACCACTAAAAACGAGTGTTGATGCAAATGCTATGATAATAATTGGCGATTCGAACCAATAATATTTTTTTCCGTAAATCAAGAAAAATGCACCAGAAATTAGGGAAATAATCATCAAAAAAATTCCTCCTAAATTTAATTGATACAATGGTTTTTTAGGAAACATTCTGTTGTGATTAAAGAAAAATACATAAATAATTAATGCAACAACATGAAAACTCATAATCGTATACACCATCATATTGTGGTTATAATTCTCAATCGCAAACTTCACAATAGAAGTCGTGAATTTATCTCCTGTTAACATTACGCCGTACAAAAACGAATAAGCAATCAATTTTGAATGTTCACTTTTAATATTCGACATAATGATTGGTAACAAAATACAACCTTCGAAAAGCGATAAAGGTCCTTGAATGAAACGCAGAATCAAAATCAATTCTGTATTTGTCGTCAATGTCATTCCAAACAATACCAAAATGTTGAGCATGGTCATTGTTAGCAAATAACTTCTGATATTGAAAAAGTGAAAAAATCGAACGTGAATAAATAAGCCACAAACAATAGTGGCATACGCCATCGAAAAAAGGAACTGCAAATCGTCGACCTCCAAATCCAAAAATGATGCTGTAAACATACTATTCATGTTGAATATCGTCAAAATCATCAAGTGTGGAAATAGCGCAAGGATAAAAATTGGCACAACCAATTTTTGCGGAACCCATTTATTGAATATTGAATTTTGTTGTGACATTTATTTAATTTACTTTTTCTGCGGAAACATTTACATTCATTCCGGTACGTAATTTTTCGTTGTTTTTAGACTCTTTCAGAATTATTTTTACAGGAAAACGTTGTTCAATTTTCACGAAGTTTCCTGTAGCATTATCAGGTTTAATCAAAGCAAACTCAGATCCAGAAGCTGGCGACAGTGATTCAATTTTCCCTTCAAACTCAATGTATTTGTAGGCATCAGCTTTTATAATAACAGGTTGATCCAAATCGATTTCTCCAATTTGCGTTTCTTTAAAATTCGCAACAATCCATTTCTCTTTCGAAACCACTTGCACCAAGGCTTGTCCTTCTTTTATTAACTGACCTTCTTGTATATTTTTTGTTCCAACCCAACCATCATAAGGTGCTACAACATAAGTATATGAGAGTATAAGTTTAGCATCGTTCAATTGGGCTTTTCGTTGTAAAATTTGAGTTTTTGCAGGCGCAACTTTTGTTTGTTCGGCAGACGCACTAACATTCACGGCATTACGTTGTTGTTCCAAAGCACTCAAACTTGCTTTTGCTTGTTTATATTTTGCTTCAACTTCTTCAAACTGTTGCACGGTTGCAGCATCTTCTTGCACTAAATTTTTGAAACGATTATAATCTTTTTCAGTTCTCCAAACCTCTATTTTAGCAGCTTCTATATTTGCATTAACAATATTAACATCACTCGATTTTGTATCTACCGCTTTTTCGTATGTTAAAACAGATTGCGAAGTCGATTCTAAATTTGCTTCTGCAATATCAATCTGGTTCTGAAATTCTCTATTGTCAATCACAACAAGCGTATCACCTTTGTGTACAAATTGATTTTCTTCGAAATTTACTTTTTTGATAAAACCAGAAACTTTACTCGAAACTGGCGTAATATATTGTCGCACTTGCGCGTCATTTGTATTGACATGTGAACTCGAAAAGAAATAAAACCAAGCTACTGCAGTGATTCCTATGATAATAAAAATCCAAGCAATCGCAGAAAGCGTTCTATTCATTCGTTTTTCTCCTTTTGTCTGTTGTTTTCCCATTTTTATAAGTTTCCTAAAATGTATTGTAATTGATAGTATTTTAATTGTTTGTTAATTTGCAATGAAATCAAATTCGATTGAGCTTCTAAATAAGCGTTATCCGCATCGATAAGTTCTGTAATCAAACTCAATTTGTTGATGTATTTTGTTCTAACAATTCGATAATTTTCTTTGGCTTGACCAATTGCTTCTTCCGCAATTTTTATTTTATCGATCGATTCTTCTAATCGTTTATTCGCTGCAAAAACATCATGTCGAATTTGTTCTTCTTTCTCTTCTATTTCTAATTTTGCAATTGAAATGTTACGATCTGCGATTTGCATTTTTTGTTTATTCTTGAAAAAATTACTCAACGGAATCGAAACATTTACACCAACAGAACCAAATCTGTACAAATATTCTTCTGGTGGAAAAAACATAAAGTTTGGATAATTATATCCATATTCCGCTCCAGCAGTTATTTTTGGTAATGTATTAGCTTTGGTAATTTTCTTATCAATTTCTTTCAAATTCAAATCATCTTTCGCAATTTTCAAGCTTTCACTTTGATCTATTGCTTCCAAAATCATTTCATCAACCAAACCCAAATGCTCTTCATTTGTAAACAAATCATTGGTGTCAATATGCATTTCTTGATTTTCTGGTAAGGCTAAAATTGTTTTGATTTGATGTTCAATAATCGAAATTTCATTCGCCAATTCTGTAAAAGACATTTTATGATTTGACAATTGCAATTCTGTTCTCAAGACTTCGTTGTAGGTTACCAAACCATTTTTTTTCAAGGATTCTGTTTGTTTAATCACAACCGAATCTTCTCTCATTTTATCTGAAATTAACTTTTGTTGTTCTTGCAAATGCAACGCTTGTAAATAAGCTGTGATGATTTGCATTCTCAATTCTCGTTCATCTTTTCGAACTTGCAGTTTCGAAATATTAGTTTCTATTTCAGATTTTTTCTCATCATTTTTTAATTTACCACCTAAATAAATTGGAATTTCTGCCGAAAGTGTAAAATCGTATTTCACTCGAGGAACAGCATATTTTGTAGAAGGTTTTAGAAAACCGTCTTCATATTGGCGTAAATTACTCAAAACATGAAAACCAGTATGAAAGTCTACATCTGGCAATTTCTCATTTTTAAGATCTTTCTCTTTTAATTCAGCAATATTAGTTTTTAAAGCGCTAATTTGTAATTTTTTATTATTTTGAAGTCCAATTTCAATTGCTTTGCTTAATTTCAGTTGGTTATAGTCTATTTCATTTTGAGCATAACTCAACCCACTCAGCATTAACAACAATGTAAGCAACTGATATTTAACGAATTTAAATATCATTTTGTATTATTTATAAGTCTGTTATTGATTTTTAGTGATGCAAAGTTACATTCAAAACACCTTTACCCTCTTGATAAAAAAAGAAAATAATTTGCTCATTTACGCCAAAATAAAGTAATTTGCAAAAGCAAAAATATTTCACTTTATAAAAGTATAAAACAATGTTGTTTGATCAGTTTTTTTTTAACGAAGTTGACAAATCTAAAGTCCATTTTTACATACAACATGCACATTTAGATACGATAGGAACGCGCGTACATGAACACAAAAAAGCACAATTATTATATGCAGAAGGCGGAATTGTACATGTTTTTGTAAACGACAAACATTGGTATTTGCCTGCGCGTTGTTTTATGTGGATTCCTGCAAATACGCCACATTCTATCTTAACGAATAGTAAAACAGGCGATTTGTATAACTTTTATTTCAAGACCGAAAAAGAAGAAAACGATTTTTATTCGATTACAAATATTTATTACACGAATGAGTTGTTAAGGGAAATGATTTTGTACACCAAAAATTGGAGTGGATCAATTTCGGAAAAAGATCCTGCAAAATATGATTTTGTAAAAGCCATACGATCTATTCTACCCGAAATGGAATCGAACAAATTACCTGCTTTTATTCAGCATCCATTTCCAAAAGATCAGAAACTGATTGATATTGCTCGATTTCTGATGAAAAATATCGAGAAAAACTATACAATAGATGAAGTTGCGCAACAATTTGGTTTGAGCACGCGAACATTATCTCGAAAATTCAAAGATAATATGGGAATTAATTATGTTCGATTTTTACGCGCATTACGTATCACAAAATCATTGGAATTGATTGCTGAAAATAAATACAATATGTACGAAATCGCAATGTTAGTTGGTTATAATTCGTTGTCATCTTTCAGTAATATTTTTCAGAAAGTTTCAGGAATTCGACCAACAGAATATGCGCAATTATTACACACAAAAAAACAATAACTTAAGATAAAAACTATGATTATTAAAGCTTTTGCCGGAAGTAACAGCTCTACTTCTATCAATAAACAACTCGTAACTTATGCTTCTTCTTTATTAAACAAAGATCAAATTGAGATTTTAGATTTAGATGACTTTGATATTCCTACTTTTGATATTGATATAGAAAAAGAACAAGGTTTTTCTGATGAAGTAAAACGATTTTATCAAAAACTTGTTGATTCTGATATTTTACTTATTTCATTAGCAGAACATAATGCTTGCATTACAGCAGTTTTTAAAAGCTATATGGATTGGTGCTCAAGAATTAATTATAAATTTCTTGAAGGAAAAAAGGTCTTCGTTATGAGTACATCTCCTGGTGGTTATGGAGCAAAAAACTCTTTAGAAATAGGTTCTAAATTAATTACAAAATTGGGAGGTGACATTTTAGTCGATTTCTCTTTGCCTAAATTCAACGAAAATTTTGCAGAAGATAAAATCACTAATGAAGAATTAAACAGAGAATTGATTCTTAAAATTGATGAATTTAGAAAAAAAATATAAGTTTTTATCTTTTCCTAACATAGGTCAATAAAATTTATGGTTGCTTGCAATAACTTTGCTTCATCAAAAATGAAAATACTCAATAAGAATATGAAAATTTTAGCTTTCGCTGGTAGTAACAGCAAAAAATCAATCAATAAAGAATTATTAAATTATACATTAAATCAAATCGAAAATGCAGAAATCGATTTAGTTGACATCAATGATTTCGAGATGCCTATCTATTCTATTGACCGTCAATTAGAAAATGGATTTCCACAAGAAGCGCAGGATTTTTACAATAAAATCAAAGATGCAGAAGGTGTTGTAATTTCTTTGGCAGAACATAATGGAAACTTTTCTGTTGCATTAAAAAATATTTTGGATTGGGTTTCTCGTATCGAAATGCCATATTTGAAAGATAAAAAATTGTTGTTATTAAGTACATCTCCAGGTGCTTATGGTGGAGGAAATGTAATGGAAGTTGCAACAAAATATTTTGGAATGTTTGCAAGCGGAGAAATTGTAGCAAGCACAACTTTCCCATCTTTCAACGATAATTTCCAAAATAACGAAATTGTAAATGAAGAATTAAAAAATAAAGTATTAGCGCAAGTTAGTATCTTTCAAGAAGCTTTAACTATTGTTGAAGCTTAATTGAAAATGTATGTATTAAAAAAAGGTCTTTCGTTCGAAAGACCTTTTTTTTGTTATCAGTTTATTATCTATTTTTAATTAAGATTGAACCAGATTTGTTTTGTTTATCATTTAACTTAATAACATC
>NZ_JAOCHX010000045.1:0-24297 GCF_029843245.1 Empedobacter sp. GD03739
AATTGAAAAAGAAAACCATCAATTACAACCCGAAAGGATAGCAGAAGCTTCCTTATCATTAGAATATCCATTGGTTGTTAAAGTAGGTAAATCTAGACTTTCCATCGGAACCAAAGAAGAGTTTTTGTATAGAAGATTAGCGATACAAGCGACCCGTAAACGAATGCAAGCAGGAGTAAGCTATGCGAAATCGGGCAAAGGAAGAACGAGAAAACTAAAAGCGCTAGAAAAAATGAGTCAATTAGAACGTAATTACGTACATAATCGATTACATGTTTACAGTCGAAAGCTAATTGATTTTTGCATCAATAATAAAGCAGGAACACTTATATTATTGGATCAAGAAGAAAAGATGGAGCTAGCGAAAGAAGAAGAATTTGTATTGAGGAATTGGAGTTATTATGAACTGATGACTAAAATAAAATACAAAGCTGACAAAGCAGGAATTGAGCTTATTATAGCATAAATTATAATTTTTGAGGGTGATTGTACACCCATAAGGTGAGGTTGATTACGAACACTCACTAAATGTAAACAACATATACAACGCGTGGGTTCACTTACTTTCATCAATAATTAATAGCAGATACTCTTGGAGTTGCTCGTAGACAAAATAGAGCTTAATTTTTAAGTCTTTATCTTTGAAATTATGAATTACAGCACCGAATTTAAAATAAATTCTCTTTCAAGCTGCTTTGATACAACTTACTTATTCTATCAAATCGAAAAATCACTCAATATGACAACTAAAACTAGCTTTTTGTTTATTTGATTAATTTCGAAATAATGTCATTCCAACATTAGGAGGAATCTCTAAATGTTTTTAATTCTATAAAATAAAAACCTCCGCTCAAGTTATTGAGCGGAGGTTTCTTTTTACGCATATTTAGTAAAGTCTATATATCGTCAAAATCGATATTGGTAAAAGATTCTACTTGCGTTTCCTCTTTACTCACAACTTTACTTTTTGGATCAAAATCTTTCTGATGTCTTTCCGAAATTACCTCTTGTCCTTTTTGTGCAAAAACAAAATCAGTCGTTTCGTCTAACATTTCCTTAAAGCTTTCAAAATCTTCTTTGTACAAGTAGATTTTATGTTTTTTGTAATACACATTTCCATCGTCCTGCGTATTTTTTTTACTTTCTGTAATCGTCAAGTAATAATCACCTGCTCTTGTTTCGCGAACATCGAAGAAATAAGTTCTTCTCCCAGCCCTTAATACCTTTGAAAAGACTCCTTCTGCATCCACCTTTTCTTGGTTTTCAAAATCATTCATAAGTCTAAATAGAGTTTAATTGTTAAATGTTTCCTAACAAATCTAAAAAAAATTAAGAAAACAACAACATTTTAAGCAAATATTTTCTATTATTTTATTAAATCTTTATGAATAAACTTAATCTAGCAGTTGTTTATTGTACAATTCATAATAATAACCATGCTTATTTAATAATTCACTGTTCGAACCATTTTCTAAAACATGACCATCTTCTAAAACCAAAATCTGATCAGCACGTTTTGCAGAAGATACACGATGCGTAATAATGATGGTCGTTTTACCATTAATTTCAGAAGATAAATTATTTAAGATTTGTTCTTCTGTTTCGGTATCTACAGCTGACAAACTATCATCAAATATTAATATTTTCGGATCATTCACCAAAGCACGAGCTATAGAAACACGTTGTTTTTGACCACCAGAAAGTGTCACTCCACGTTCTCCAACAACTGTTTCATAACGTTCTTTAAATCGATCAATATTATCATGAACAACCGCTTTCTTCGCAAAAACTTCAGCAGTTTGTTCATCAGTATCATCAGAACCAAACAAAATATTATTGGTTAACGAATCCGAGAAAAGGAAAGCTTCTTGCGGTACATAACCAATTTCTTCTCGAATAGATTCTACATTAATATCATGAATATTTTTACCATCAATCAAAATTTCACCAGAAGTCGGTTCCAGCGAACGCGCAACCAACAAAGCAATTGTCGATTTTCCTGAACCAGTTTTTCCAAGAATCGCTAAAGTTTCACCTTTATTAATTTTGAACGAAACATTATCCAACGCTTTAATTCCTGTGTTTTCGTAGATATACGTCACATTCTTAAATTCAATTGTACCTTCTACTTCGTGATTCACTAATTGTTTTTCTTTTACATCAGTTTCAGCATTCAAAAATTCGTTGATACGAAACATCGACGCTTCTGCACGCTGTACAACCATCGTAATCCAACCCAACGAAGTAAATGGCCAAATTAACATATTTAGGTAAAGGAAAAATTGAGCAATAGAACCAATATCCATTGTTCCTTCTATATATTTTACTCCTCCCAAATACAAAATCACCAAATTACTCACTCCAACTACAACAACCATCAAAGGGCCAAAGGCTGCCTGAATTTGAGCTAAATTAAGTGCACGTTTCTGATATTCGTCTGCTTCTACTTCGTATTTAGATTTTATAAATTCTTCTGAGTTGAATGATTTTATCACGCGAATCCCAGCAAAAGTATCTTGCACAGACGACGAAATCGTAGATTGTTGTTCTTGTACGCGCTTACTTTTCTTGTTAATATTTCGTGCAACATTATAAATTAACAATGATAAAATCGGTAATGGAGCTAATGTATAAAGCGTTAATTGTTTATCAATTTGCAACATAAAATACGCAATAATCACAACTCGCGATACCAAATCAATTGGATACATAATTCCAGGGCCAAGATACATGCGTACCAATCCGACATCTTCGGTAATCCGATTCATCAAATCGCCCGTTTTGTGTTTTTTGTAAAAGGACAACGATAATTTTTGATACTTATCGTAAATCACATTTTTCAAATCGAACTCAATATAACGCGATGCCACAATAATCATTTGTCGTGTACCAACCGTCAAAACTCCTCCCAAAACTTTAAAAAAGAAAAAAGCCAAACTAGCATACATCAAACCATCTTTCAAAAGATCGAGGTTATCTGTTCCTTCTTTCTTAAAATTTCGTAGCAATTCTTCAACTGTATTGATTGCTTCTCTAATATATGTAACGGAATAAACCTGCACCCAATTGGCACAAATCGTAAAAATGAAGCCCAAAAATATTCTCCATTTATACTTCCATAAAAATTTATTTAACTTTTGTAATGATTTCACAAAACAAAATTACATTCTTTTTTTTACCTTTGCATCAATTTATTAGACGTTATATCATTGAAATTATGTTGGGAAGAAGACAACTACGCGAAAAAGTAATGCAGAATATCTATGCTTACAATAGTTTAGGAACTGAAGGCGAAGAAAGAGCGGTCGAGAAAAATATGATGAAAAGTATCGATCAAATCTACGATTTGTACATTTATCTCCTAAATTTGATTAAAGTTCAAAAGGACATTGCAGAGCATAAAATTGAACTTGCAAAATCAAAAAACTTTCCAACCCAAGAAGATTTAAATCCAAATTTAAAATTTGTTCAGAATAAAGTATTCAAAATTATTGAACAAAATCTTGAATTAACTCGTTATTCAACTGACAACAAATTTTTACTTTGGGATATTTATGACTCTTATCCAAACAATATCTTTAAAAATTTGACAGAAAGCGAATTGTACAAAACGTACATGAGCAGTGACAAACATTCTTTTGAGGAAGACAAAGAATTTATCTTGAACTTTTTCGTAGAATTTATTGCTGAATATGAAGATTTGCACGATTACTTAGAAGGAATTCAAATCACGTGGGCAGACGATGTACATATTGCAAATGCGATGGTGCACACAACGATAAAATCGTTCCGTCAAAACAGTTCTCCGTTGATTTCTTTGTTCAAAGTTTACAAAGATTTAGATGACAAAAAATTTACTGAAGAATTATTCCGTAAAACTATTCGTCACCAAGCAGAAACTAGAAAAATCATTGACGAAAAAGCTCAAAACTGGGAATTAGATCGTATTGCGACAATCGATTTAATTATTTTGGAAATGGCTTTGACAGAGTTTTTATATTTCTCAAATATTCCTGCAAAAGTTACGATTAACGAATATGTGGAATTAGCGAAAAGTTATTCAACAGAAAAATCGCGTGTTTTTGTTAACGGAATCTTAGATAAAACATTAAAAGAGTTAAAAGACAATAATAATTTACCAAAATACGGTAGAGGTTTATTATAATCACTATTTTTTCTTAATTTTGACTAAGACAAATAATTATAAAAATGAAAAGTAAATTATTTATATTAGGTGCATTTGCATTATCATTCGCAATCAGCTCTTGTGGAGAAAAAAAAGCTAGCGACAATTTTACAGCAGAAGAAACAGCTCAACAAGCTGAAAATGTTGTAGATCCAGCTACAGCTCCAGTTTTAACATTAGCAGAAGCAAATCACGATTTTGGAGATGTAAAAGCTAACAATAAAGTAGAAACATATATCAAGTTCAAAAACGATGGTAAATCTCCATTAGTTATTCGCGATGCGTCTGCAACTTGTGGTTGTACAGTTCCTGAATTCCCTTCTACTCCAATTGCAGTAGGAGCTACAGATTCTATCAAAGTTGTGTACACAGCTGGAAACATGAACGGTAAACAACAAAAAACAGTAACTTTAGTAACAAATACAACAAACGGTCACGAGAAATTTGACATTTCTGCAAATGTTGTTGGAGCTACTGCAAATGATCAAAATGCACAACAAGCATTTGGACAATAAGTATTAAATCGATAAAATATAAAAATGATTCAAACAATCTTTTTACAAGCTGGTGCACAAGGCGGAGGAATGTCTATGCTTTTGATGTTCGGAGGGATGTTCGTAATTATGTACTTTTTCATGATTCGTCCTCAACAAAAGAAAGCGAAACAAGAAAAACAATTTCAAACGGATATCAAACGTGGTGATCAAGTTGTAACAACTTCTGGAATTCACGGGAAAATCAACGAAATTTATGACGACGCTGTTATCATAGAAACTGGAGCTGGAAAAATTAAATTCGAAAAAGCTGCAATTTCTCGTGAATTAACTGCTGCACGTTATTCAAAAACGACTGACAAAGCTGATAAAGCAGAAAAAGCAGTAGAAGAAAAAAACTAAGTTTAAGGTTAACATATATTTAACTGATTGCCGAAGGAATTATTCTTCGGCATTTTTTTAACTTCAAACCATGAAAAACAACCAACCTTTTGTAGCAGGAATTACTGGCGGAATAGGCTCTGGCAAAAGTACAGCGGCAAAATTCTTCGAAGAATTAGGTATTCCGGTATATAATTCTGACACAAGAGCGAAAACGATTCAAAATGAAAACTCTGAAGTAAAAGTTAAAATTATTGCAGCTTTTGGTGAAGAGGCTTACAATATAAATGGTTTGAATAAACCATATCTATCAAAACAAGTTTTTCAAAATAATGAAAAATTGAAGCTATTAAATTCAATTGTTCATCCAGCAGTTTTCCAAGATTTTGAAAATTGGAAAAAAGCTCAAAAATCGGATATTGTGATGAAAGAAGCTGCTATTTTAATAGAAAGTGGAAGTTACAAAGATTGCGATGTTGTGATAAGTGTAGTGGTTGATCTGGAAACGAGAATTGCACGAACTATAGAAAGAGATGGTTTATCACGAGAAGAAATTCTTGCAAGAATAAACAATCAGATTTCGGACGAAGAACGAATCGCTAAATCAGATTTTATCATTGATAATAATGGCGATTTAGCTCACTTGAAAAATGAAGTGGAAGAAACGTTTATCAAAATCAAAAAAATGATTTAATCGTCCAAACTTTAACAAAAAGATAGAAATTAGAAAAGATTAAACTATTTTTAATCATTCAATAAAAAATAAATGAAAAAAGGATTTTATAAAATCTTAATCGTTATCATGAGTGTTGCCCTTATAGGATTGATAATCATTCAATTCTATTGGCTAAACTTAACAATTCAGAATGGTACAGACAGTTTTAACAACAACGTGTACCAAGCGATGAATTATACAACTGAAAAAATAAATAAAAACGAATTAGAACGCTATTATAAGAAATTCAATAATATACAATCAGATTTAAAGTCAAATAAAGATAAACCGCAAGTTGTAACCAATCAAGTCATCAAAGATTCGCTTGGTGTAACGTATGCTTATGTAACGCGTTATGTGGTCGAAAAATCGATGTTGCCGTCATCTGGAAAATACAATGATAGTTTGACGAAAGCGAATATTTATTCGCAGGAGCGAGTTTTCAAGATAGACAAAGATTCTTCTGCTAGAGGAATTCCGAATCTGAATCTGAATTTTGAGCACGCTTTACAAGACGGAACATTTACGCTGGAAAGCGCTGCGCGTTGGGATGCAGGCTCTACGCCGATCGACAAACGTGTGAATTATGCAATGTTAGATTCGATTTTGAAAAACGAATTACGTAACAGAGGAATTCATCAAGCAATGCCAATTTTGGCAGTTTTGAAAAAAGATTCGACAGAAACAAATGTCAAATCAAAAGATTTCGATCGTAATAAAATCGAGTTTATGGTTCCTCTATTTTTGGATAGAAAAGATCATATCGAATATTATTTAGCAGCGAATTTTGTTAACCGAAATTTAGCCATTGTTGCACCAACTGTTCCAGTTATTTCGTTGACATTTATCTTAACCATGATTATTATTACGGTTTTCTCCTTGTCAATTTATTACATGCAGTTGCAACGCAAAAGTTCAGAAATCAAGACAGATTTTATCAATAATATGACGCACGAATTCAAAACGCCTATTGCAACCATTAATATTGCGTCTGATGCATTGCGCAACGAAAAAATATTTACTGATCCCGAAAAGGTGAAATATTATGCAGATTTGATCAAACAAGAAAACAAACGTATGAATGCTCACGTTGAGATGGTCTTACGAATGTCGAAGCTTGATCGCAATCAAATGGATATGAATTTTCAGGAAGTAAATTTGAATGGCATTGTACAAAAAAGTGTTGAGCCGATAAGATTTATTGTAGAAGAAAGAAATGGTACAATATTTGAAGAATACAATGCAGAACAATCATTTGTAAAAGGAGATCCGTTCCATTTAGAGAATATCGTTATTAATGTATTGGATAATGCTCGAAAATACTCTCCAAACACACCGGAGATTAGAGTAAAAACATACAACAAAGACAACAATTTTTTAATTGAAATTTCTGATAAAGGAATGGGTATGTCGCAAAACGTTCTGAAAAAAATATTTGAACAATTTTATAGAGAAGAAACGGGAAATATACACAATGTAAAGGGTCATGGACTTGGGTTGGCTTATGTCAAAAAAATCGTTCAGCTTCACGGCGGACAAGTTTGGGCAGAAAGTTCAGCAGGAAAAGGAAGTACTTTTTTCATTAAAATTCCTCTAAAATCATAGATCAATGAGTGATAAACAACGATTACTTTTAGTAGAAGATGATCCAAGCTTCGGAAGTGTATTAAAGGATTATTTGGTTATAAACGATTTTGACGTAACGCACGCAATCGATGGTGAGGACGGTCTTGCCAAATTTAAAGAAAGTGATTATGATCTATGCATCCTTGATGTAATGATGCCTAAAAAAGATGGTTTTACATTAGGAAAAGAGATCAAAGAACTAAAAAGTGAACAACCAATTATATTTTTAACAGCGAAAAACATGCGCGAGGATGTTTTGAATGGTTACAAAATTGGAGCAGACGATTATGTCTTAAAACCATTTGATTCGGAAGTTTTATTGTACAAAATAAAAGCTGTTTTACAACGTAATTCTGGTGAAGAAGAAAAGTTTGAACAAGAAGATTTCAAAATTGGTAAGTTTACGTTCAATGCAAAATTGAGACAATTAATTTACGATGGTAAATCACAAAAACTTTCGCCAAAAGAAAACGAATTATTACGTTTATTGGCAGTTTACAAAAATGATTTAATGCCTCGTGAGATTGCCTTAACACGTATTTGGCACGATGATAATTACTTTACATCACGTTCTATGGACGTATATATTGCGAAATTACGTAAGTATTTGAAGAAAGATCCAGCAGTAGAAATCGTGAATATTCACGGTGAAGGATTCCGACTTTTAATTCAGGAATAAGATTAATCTTTATAGAAAAAAACCTCAACTACGTTGAGGTTTTTTTATGGTATTATATTTTTAATTATCGACTTCTGCTCCTAAATTTCTGTATTGTTGACGAAATTTTTCAGCCCATTTAAACCATTCATCATATTGCGCATCGGGATGATTTTCCTTATCTAAAAAAGTTTTGATATAATCATCAGAAAAATCTTTTGGATAATTTTGCATGGCGTCAAACTCTTTATTTAACCAAGCTTCGTTTAGAATTGAATTTACTTTATCTATTGATAAATTAATATTATAATCATGGTATTGTCCAGATGCAGATGACTTAAAAGTGGTCTTCATTTTTTCATCTTTTGTTCGAGTGACCAGGTTTCTATTTTTCTTATTTTTTCCAAACCATACTGCAGCATTTTTCAATTGAATTTTTTCATCCAAGTGATTAATAGAGTCTTTCCACATGTACAACCAATAATCTTTTTTATAAACCCCCA
Organism: Empedobacter sp. GD03739; assembly: GCF_029843245.1. Classification (NCBI taxonomy): domain Bacteria; kingdom Pseudomonadati; phylum Bacteroidota; class Flavobacteriia; order Flavobacteriales; family Weeksellaceae; genus Empedobacter; species Empedobacter sp. GD03739. The sequence goes on from NZ_JAOCHX010000045.1 coordinate 8,564, forward strand.
TTAGAATAGAGTTCAAAATCCAATATTTCCTTCTTGTATGATTATCAACTAAACCTAATTTATAAAGAATCGTAAAAAATTTGAATTTATTGAACATAAATAAATTCATAATAAATTGATTAGAAGTAAATGTTTTTAAAGGGTAAGTTGTTTCTAATTCATTAGAAAGAGATAAAACTTCAGAATAATTATCATCTGAATAGATACCTAAAATTCCAAGTTTTGTTAGATGAATATTATGTAATTTCATATAACTAACTAACTCATCACAATTAATTTCTTTGGTAAACCACACATCATCTTCTGTAATCAAAAAATAGTCTGATGCATTTTCTACAGCCTTTCTCCATGATTCCGTAGGAATATTGAATCCATCGTTTATCAAATCATTTTCGATATTGAACGATTTTTTCTCGTAATTCTCTGTTTTAAAAATTTCTACTGAGTATAAAGAGGATATTTTATCTAAATATTTCTGAGGAGTACCATCATCAACAATGATTACTTTATAGTTTCCTTGGACATTCTCTTTAATTGATTGTAAACAGCGATGCAAATAGTATGGACGATTATATGACTTTATAATTATATCCATTAATTTTTCAATTTATAAATAATCGCTTGTAATGTGGAAACTGGACTTCTAAAAAAACATTCAGCCAATGGAATTAAAAAAGCAGGATTTTTTTCGTTTAATAAATAATTAAACTTTTTATACATCACTTCTGATCTAGATTTCCCTAAGATTTCCTTTCTTTTTTGTCCATAAATTTTTCGACGATCCAACGCTCTCTCTTTTATGATATGATGATCGCGGTAAGTGATATAACTTTTTTTAAATCCTTGAGAAATTCCAGTCGGAGAGATACGATAAAAATAAAGTGGTTGCTCTACGAAATCTACTTCACCTACTTCCTCTACTTTATAATACCAATCTTGATCTAAAGCATTTCTCATCGTTCTGTCAATGTTACCATTTTCGATAAACTTCAATCTATTAAACACAAAAAAATGAGTCATTGCAGACTTTCCATATTCTAAATAAGTAATTCCATTTGGAATTTTTGTACTTGTTTTACATATTTCAACAGGATTAAGATCTTTATCACATATCCAATGCTGTGAATATAAACCTGCTAAATTTGGCTTTTCTTTTAAACGATTTAACATCGTTTCTAATGCTTCTGACGCTAATGCATCATCAGGATCTATAATACCTACAAAATCTGCTTTTGCTAGATTTATTGCATCATAAATAGCTTGTCCATAACCACCATTTTGTTTCTGTTGATAAAATGATATACGTTCATCTTTCGGAACATATTCTTTAATAATTTCTACAGATTCATCCGTTGAACAGTCATCTAAAATTAACAACTCAAAATTTTCGAATGTTTGAGCTAATACACTCTCTATACCCTTTCTTAAATAATGTGCATTATTATAATTACACATTAATAAAGTAATTTCTGGTTTATTAATCAAAGTCATTTAAAGTTTATTTGGAATATTCTTCATTTTAGCGAGAGCTGAACCAAATACTTGGTGCATATCATAATACTTATATTCAGCTAATCTTCCACCAAAAATAACATTAGAAAATTCTTTACTCAATTTTTTATATTGATTAAATATCTCATCATTTTCTTGATTATTGATTGGATAGTAAGGCTCTTTTTCTAAATTCCAATCGTCTGAATATTCTTTAGTAATAAAAGTTTTTGGTTGTGTACCGTATTCAAAGTGTTTATGTTCAATAATACGTGTAAACTTTTCGTCGTGAGAAGTATAGTTCACAACTGCTACTCCTTGATAATTTTCTTGATCAAGTATTTCATTTTCAAAACGTAAACTTCTATAATTCAATTGTCCAAATTTATAATCAAAAAAGGCATCAATTAGACCTGTATAGATTATATTTTCAGCAATATTATTCCAATCTTCTCTATTTTGAAAATAATCAGTTTCTAACCGAACCTCTACTCCTTCTAATAATTTTTCAAAAATTTGAGTATAGCCACCTATTGGAATTCCTTGGTATTTATCGTTAAAATAATTGTTATCGTATGTAAAACGAACTGGTAAACGTTTTATAATAAAAGCTGGTAAATTAGTAGCTTCCGTTCCCCATTGTTTTTCTGTGTACTCTTTAATTAATTTATTATAAATATCAATACCAACTAAAGAAATCGCTTGTTCTTCTAAATTTGATGGATTTTCAACTCCAAATTCGCTAGCTTGTTGAGCAATAATTGCTTTTGCTTCATCAGGAGTTTTTACATTCCATAGTTGATGGAACGTATTCATATTAAACGGTAGATTGTAGATTTCTCCTTTATAATTTGCTATTGGCGAATTTGTATATCGATTAAATTCTGCAAATTGATTCACATAATCCCAAATCGTTTTATCATTTGTATGAAAAATATGTGCGCCATATTTATGGACATTAATTCCTTCTATATTTTCTGTAAAACAATTCCCAGCAATGTGACTCCTTTTCTCTATTACAAGACATTTATAACCCTTCTTTGTTAATTCATAAGCCGAAACAGCTCCAAAAATTCCTGCTCCGATAATAAGATAATCATATTGATTATTCATAGAATTTAGTTTGATTTGATTTACAAATCTACAAATTTTACATCTATTAACTACTTTATTACAAGAATACTAAATTGTAAAAAAACATTCATCTCTTTTTATTAAATTTGTTTCATAAAACCTATCAGATGAACACTCCTTTAGTTAGTATCAATATTCCAGTTTATAAATGCGAAAACTACATTATTAGATGCTTAGAATCAGTAAAAAACCAAACATATCAACATTTAGAGATTATTTTGGTTAATGATTGTACACCTGATAATAGTGTTCAACTAATTGAAAAATTTTCTGAATCAAACCCAAATCTAACTATTAAAATTATTCATTTAGAATCGAATCAAGGGCTATCTGTTGTTAGGAATCGCGGAATTGATGAATCTATAGGTAAGTACATTTATTTTTTGGATAGTGATGATGATATCACAGTCGATTGTATTGAGAAATTAGTAGAAAATGTTCTTATAAATAATACAGAAATGGTTATTTCTCAAAATAGATGGATTAATACATTCGATCAATCTATTAAAGATTTTGGATTTCCTACTTTATCAAAAAAGAAAGTTTATGAAACTAACTCAGAAATTTTTGAAGCTTATTGTAAAGGTTTTTTCCCTGTTTCTTCGTGGAATAAATTGGTTGATTTAGATTTCATTAAGCAAAACAAAATTTATTTTATTCCAGGATTATATGCTCAAGATGAATTGTGGATGTTTCATTGTATGGAAAAAATCAATTCATTATCGATTATAGATAATATTACTTACAATTATTATTTACATGCTAATTCTGTTATATTTAATCGGACAAAAAGAAACTCAGAGAATCATCAAACAATATTAGAATGGATTGTTAAATCATATAGAAATACTTCTGATTCTAATCGTAAAAAACTAATACGAGGTTGGATTGTTAATTTTAAAAAACTAATTATTCAAATGCAATGGAAGGTGTTAAAAGATGAGGAGTATTATAAAATAAACTATAATAGAATGAAGAAAGCTCCATCTCTTACATTTTCAGACTATTTAAGCTCAGACTTTTCTAAAGAACAAAAAAAAGAAAATTTGTTATTAAATCTTCCTACTAATATTGGATTTAAAATTTTTAAAAAGCGTTATGAAGGGTAATTACATTGATAAACTTAAAACAATCCAATGGATACTTTTTTATAAAATAAACCTTATCAAATTAAAGTATATTGGTGATAAAAAAATAATCAGCCATAATTCTTTATACAAGAAAAAAATAAAAATTGGAGAAACTAATGATTATATTGAAAAGTATATATGGTCATATTGGAACGACACCGATATTCCTTCTGAAATAATAAATTATGTTGAATCAAATCGTAAGATTAATTCAAACTTTAAATATATTGTCGTAAACGAGATTAATCTTTATGAATACATACCTGATTTCCCTAAAGATGTTAATTTCCCTAGTGTTCAACATAAAGCTGATTTAATACGTTTGATGTTATTAAACAAATTTGGTGGAATTTGGATTGATATAACAACTATATTAACAAAATCATTAGAATGGATTATTGAAATACAACAAAAATATAAAATTGAATATGTAGGATATTATAACCCTAATATGATGATTAGTGATAATAGTATGCCCATGATAGAAAATTGGTTTATGGCTTCAACAAAAAATTCCTTATTTATACAGAATTGGCTAAATGAATTTCTAAATGCTCTTTACAGCCAAAATCCTAGACAATACTATCAAAAAGATGCTGACTTTGACAAAATAAGACAAAATATTAACACTCCTTTTGATCGAACTTTTACTATGCATCTTTCGGCTCAAAAAATATTACATTTAAATAACGTCTATTCATATTACCTAATAAACGCTGAAGATGATGGACTTTTCTTTAATTACTCTTCAAAGAATAGAGTTGATTATTGCTCGAGTTTATTGATTAGAAATTTCACTCAACTACCTCCTGTAATTAAAATAACAGGTGGAGACCGTATAAAATTAAATGATTTTATACGACAAAGAATCTATTCAAAATATTCTATTTTTTATAAATATGGAATTATAAATAATCGTCAAAATTAGGCATTAATCTTTTATCATAAATAATCTGGTTATGATATTTTAAAGATAGAGGAACCATTATTCTAGATAAAATTTCAAACCATTCTATTGGATACCCTTTATTAAAGCCTCTATCTATACCTGGATTTTTTATTAATTCTTCATGATAGTAATCTAATCTTTTATGCAACTCTTGGTACCATTCTGCAACATAAGGTGAGTAAGGTTTACATATAAAACCACAATTTCCAATACATAATTTATAATACTTAAATATATCTTTATTCAATTCTTTATTAAGATCTTTACCTCCCATTTTCGTAGGATCAAACTCAGGATAACCAGCAATCATTTTGCTAGGATCAGCTTCCAAGCTTTCAAATATAGGCTGCCAATTACTATTATTTCTTTTAATATCACTGTAGCCCCCTCCGTAATGATACATAAAATAGCATCTCAAATAATCAGATTTATGAACTAAAGAAAGATATTGATAAGCAGGATGTAGAGGATAATCAGATAAAATATAATTATCTAAATTAGATATTGTTATTAACTTTACTTCTACTCCTAAATTATTTCTTAAAATCTCTAAGCTCTCTACTCTATTTTTTGTTACTTCATTGTTCCCTGTCCAAAAACAGTAAACAACTCTATCAATTTTATCTACAAAGTTTTCCTGATTTTTTATTTCTAATTGATTATTTAGAAAATGATTTTTATACTTATTGTCATTATAAACATATGGGACTATTTTATGATAATTAGCTCTGTATACAGTTCTTATTTTAAACAATATGTAATATGTAAATTTAAGTCTTGTTTTAATAAAATAAAGAATTGAGTGTATCATATATTTCTTTTTATAATAAGAATTCTAAAAAAATTTTTTTTAAATAAATATAATTTAAACCTCTCTTTTAAAGTATTAGCTTGAATTAGATACAAATATTTATCATAAATAAATCGTAATTCTATTAATTGATTAATAAGTATATTATTACTTAGATTTTTATTTTTTAAAATTATTGTATTAAATATATAATTAAAATTATAATTTATTTTTTTTTGAACATATCTATAATAATCAGAACTGCTAATATTATTTTTTAAATAAACTAAAAAATATTGAAATTCATTTATGTAAATTAAATATTCTTCAAATGATGGGATAGTAAAAGACAATGATTCTCTTCTTATATTATATATATAATTTGATTTTGAAATAATATTAATTTCATTTATAAATTCTATGTATTTTAAATAAAAAATTTCATCCTCACAAAAGTTTAAATTATCATTAAACCTTAATTTATTATTTATTATCAAGTCTTTATTAAAGATCTTATTCCATAAGTAACCTTGAGTTAATTTATAGTTATTTAATAAAATATTTAAATCATTAGGCAAATTAAGTGTAATATTTTCATATCCTTGAAATCCAAATATTAATTCATTATCCATTTTTTTTATAAAATCTTGTAAAACCAAGCTTTTATCATCATTTATATTTAAAACAAAATCATTCAAATAATTCTTTTCAACAGTATCATCAGAATCTACAAAAACAACCCACTTTCCAACTGCCTTTTCTAATCCTAAATTTCTTGCACTCGAAACACCTCCATTTTCTTTATAAAAATAATTGAAGCGAGTATCTTTTTGTTCAAATTCTAAACAAATCTGTTCAGAATTATCAGGAGAACCATCATTAATTAACAATACTTCAAAATTGGTGTAGGTTTGATTTCGAATACTTTCTAAACAATTACGTAGATAAGCTTCAACTTTATAAATAGGAATAATTATGGATATTAAATCATTCATAATATTTTTCTATTAATTGATGTAAATAATCATTTTTATCATTCAAATCAAATGCATAATCCAACTCATGTATATCTATTGAGTAATGTTCACCTTTATTCTCAATATTTTTATTTGCTTTTTTATTTAGAATTTGTTCAAAAACCTCTATTATTTCTAGGATATTAAAATTCTCTGTGTACGCCACATTGATGATCTTATTCCAATCTTTTGAAGCAATATATTTCATCGTAATATTTTTTACATCTTCTACGTCTATTAAATTACGTGTTGCTTGTTGATGAACAACTAATTCTTGGTCATTTAAAATTTGGCGATAAAGATAATTCATCAACAAATTAGGGTTTCCTCCTATTCCAACAGCGTTACTAACTCTTAAAATAAGAAAATATTTTGCTTTTTGTTTGATGATTTCTTCGATATGTAATTTGTGTAAAACGTACAAAGAATTGTATTTTGAAGAGTCGTATATAGAGCATGTACTAAAATAGACAAACAATTTTTCTTGATTTTTTGCTAATGTATCCTCAACTAAATTTTGTTCACGTAAAAATTCACCCTTTCTAGTTTCAGAAGAATTAGAAACGCCTGAAGCAAAGAAAACAACCTCATCCAAATCTACTTCTGTAAATAAATTTGCAATCAATCCTTTTCCAACAATCATATCTTATCAAATATTAATTGTGAAGCACATCCATTCCCAAAAGGATTAATAAAAGCATTAGAACTTCTATTTAGTTCTTTGTAAAACTCTTTCTTTATTTTATCCTTATCTGCTCCTACTAATATACCACAACCACAATCTAATACTTCTGGTCGTTCGGTTTCGTCTCTAAGAATAATGATTCTTTTTTGTAAAGTTGGGGCTTCCTCTTGTATTCCTCCTGAGTCTGAGATTAGTAATCTCGATTTTGCCATAAGTTTTACAGCATCAATATAATTTAGAGGTTCAATGAAATTTATATTACTTGGAATATTTTTAAAAGCTTCAAAAATAAATTTCCTAGTATTTGGATTTGGATGAAGACTCCAATGAAAAATTATTTCAGGGTTTTCTTCCGCTAATTCTCTAATTGCAGTACAAATCGCAAACATATTTTCGCCTATGTTTTCTCTTCTATGCACTGTTATAAAAACATCATTCCCGTACTCTAAATTAATATTTTCTTGCTCTAAAACATAGTGTAACAAATCAATAATAGTATTACCTGTTATTACAACTTTAGATTCGTTAATTTTCTCTTCCAATAAATTATTAGCTGCCAAACTTGTTGGAGCAAAATTAAGATCCGATGTTAATGAAACTACTCGTCGATTATATTCTTCTGGAAACGGAAAGTGTATATCATCAGTTCTCAGTCCAGCTTCTATATGGTAAAATTTCCTTTTCTCTACAAATGCAACTATAGATGATGCTAAAACAGTAAAAGTATCTCCTTGTGCTATAATTTTTTCAATAGATTCCTCTTTTACTACTTCTGCTATATCATTAATTAATTTAGCTAAAAGGTTTGAATTTGAAAATTCACTAGATTGAACTTTTAGATTATAATTTGCCTTAAAATTAAACAAATCTTCCATCTCTGTTAGCATAGATGTATGCTGACCTGTATTAATTGTAATAAAGTCAATTCTTCGTTTTTGAGCTTCTAATATTAATGGATAAACTTTTAGAAACTCTGGTCTTGTGCCGTAAATTATTGCAATCATTATCTCTTACTAAAAAGATTTTTTAGCACATAGTTAACAATCATACGAAATGGAATTTGATTCAGAACCTGTTCTACTTCTATCATCTTATGATTGTAAATTACATTATGCACTTCCTTTTTCCCATTTTTTAGTTCAGCAAACTCTCTTGTTTTATAATAAGCATGGACATAATCTTTGAAAGGGTTTGGATAATCTCTATCATGCCAAGTTCCTACAAAATGATGAGATGCATAATTCTTAGGTAAATCCAAACAAAAATAGGTAGAAGGATAAATTACGATTCCATCTTTACCTTCTTGTAATTCATCTCGATTTGGATCAATGCCATATTCTTTTACTAACAAATCTGATACAAACACAGTATTAGTTGTTAAATCAAAACTTGTTTTTTCATTGTAAAAATCTATTACACGTTTAGCCCATGGATGTCCTTTTTCTGTAGCCCATAATGCTGTAAAAGGTGAACCTTTGATTTCAAACCCTGAAAATGCGCGATGAACTAAAAATTCGTCTAATGAAAACTTGACTTCTACATCAATATCCATATAAATCCCTCCCATTTCATACAAAGCTAATGCTCGGGCATAATCAGAAACAAATGCCCATTTCTTTGATTCAGCAGCTAACTTTACATATTCACAACAATTGATATCGAAATTGGTTTCGTTCCACTCAATTATTTCATAATCGGGTAAGATTTTCTTCCAACTATCAAGACAGATATAAAAAGATTCTGGCTTTGGATTACCTCCAAACCAACAGTAATGGATTATTTTTGGGATCATTTAGTATTAAAAATTAATTAAACCTTTAAATTGATTTTTTAAATACAATAATGGTGATTTAACATCAAGTAACTGTTGAAAAAGAAGTTTTTGGTAAAATAAATTAAATATATTTAACTTACTAACATTTAATTCATTTTCGATTCTTGATCTCATTGAAATATTTAAAAGATTCTTATATCGATAAGAATTATTTTTTGTTATTAAATCTTTATATACATCGTATGTAAATTTTATCTTTTCTCTTTTATTTTGAGACATAAAAACATTGTTTCCATGTATTCGATAAACAGCATCAAAATCCTTAGTATATAATCCTAATCCATGATCCAGTATATGATGTTTTATATGAGTATCACAGTAATATTCATATTTATGTCTAATATTTAGATCTAATGCAGATGTTCTAAAAACTATTGTCATTGTTTGAATACGCATAAATTCTTCAAAATCTCTTTGAGAAAATTTAAACATTCCCATTCCCTTAAAAAAATCTTCTCTAAAATAAGGACAATCTACAGTTTCTCCGTTATTATATAATTCTTTATATTGATGACATGCTAATACTACATCTGGATTATCTTCTAAAATATCTATTTGTTTTTGCAATTTATTTTCATCTGTCCAATAATCATCGCCTTCACACATTGCAATATATTTAGCACTTGATTCTTGACACTTTTGTAATGTAAAAATAAAATTAGGCATCCAACCTAAATTTTTTGGTTGAGAAATAAATTCTACAAAATCTTTTTTAGGATGATTCTTTAAATAATTATCTACTACCTTTTTTGTATTATCTGTAGAACAATCATCAGATAAAATCACTTTATACTTAAAAGTTGTTTTCTGATTTAAAACATTCTCTAGAGCCTCAATAATATAATCTTGTTGATTATATGAAATCATGAAGACACTAACTAAATAATCTAATTCCATATTAAAGATATTTTTTTATAAGATTATTTTTAATAAAAAATATATAATTTATTAAGCCTTTCAGCTTATATTTCAAATAATAACTATATTTTTCATTTGAAAAAAATACACTTTTTTTACTGAACTTTCCTAATCTTATATTATTATCAAGATTTCTTCTAATAAAGCCTGTAAACTTTATAATTTTAGGATATGGATTAGTATTTTCTAATAAAATTGTAGAAACAAATCTTTTATAATCCATTTTTCTTCCAAAATAATAAAAATGAGGCATATCATTAGCTGACATCATAAGCATCCTATAATCTTGTGATATTCTCATTAATTTCATAGCAGAAACATAAACTAATAAATAATCTTTACTTGTTCCTAAATTTTGAATAAACGTATCTTCATTAATTATATCAAAATAAAATTCTTTAGGTGATGGTGACAAATAACAATTTTCAAATTCAAAATACCAATCATTTATAAACTTAGATTCTTTGATTGTTGCTAAAAAATATGATTCTAAAACAGGATATTCTAAATTCGTTGTACATATATCAGAATAAAATCCAATTAATTCTGCTTTATGATTCTCTTGAAGTAATTCTAACCAATCAAAATCATCAGTTACATATGTACTAGCATCTATCCAAACACCTCCATATTGCTTTAGCAAAGCTAATCTTATTAAGTCCGAATAATTAGCTATAGGTAAGTCATCTCTTCTTTTTGGGAGATTTTCTAAATAATTTTTTAAATTATTATCATTTAATACATTTATTTCATATCCTTTTAATTTAGATTTTATTGTGTTTAAACATATATCAACTGTTTCTGAATCTAGTCCATTCCAATATATCCAAACTATTTTAGGAATAGTTTTTTGAATTTTATCAATATTTCCCCATTTAATAATATTTATATCATTCATTTTGAGTTTTATTTATTAAAAATGACGCTATTTTATAATGTTTAAATCTTATTAAAATTAATATTAAATAAAGTCGTTTATTAGTTCTATTAAAGAATTTAAAATTTTGTTTTACAAAACTACTTGCCTTACTTAAATTATCTAATCTCTCTTCTTCATCAATATTCATAAAAAAATCCTGAAAGATCCAAGTAAAATTTCTATTAATATATTTTTTTGATAATAAATTCAATTGATCTTTATTGATCATTTTTCTGAGATAACATCTATTTAATAGTTCTAGTCTTAAACACACCTTCATCAAAAAATCTTCAATTTTCTTTTTTTTATGAATAGCTGAATTTTCTCTTTTTACATAATTATAATTAGCCGATTCTAAAGTAATAATTGTTTTTATTTTTTCTAAATACTGATAATAAAATTCTTCATCTTCAAATAGTTTTTTATCAATATCAAATTTTAAATTATTATTAATTATAATACTTCTTATAAAAAATTTATTCCATAAATAACCATATTCAAAATCTACTTTATCATAAAATAAATGAAAGAAATCTTCATCAAGTTTATAATGACTACTTTCAAAATTAAATTTTAATGTTCTACATCCATTTAATTCATCATAAGCATTTTGAATTATAATAAACTCTTCATTTTCAGGAATATTATTCACAAAATCTTGTAAATATTTTGAATCTACCCAGTCATCAGAATCTATAAAAACCAAATAATTTCCTTTAGACTCTATAATACCTAAATTTCTTGCATTTGAAACTCCTTTATTTATGATATTTTTTATAAAAAATCTATCATCTTCTCTTACAAACTCTAGGCATATGTCTAAACTATTATCTGTTGATCCATCATTAATCAACAATACTTCAAAATTAGTATATATTTGATTCTTGATAGAATTTAAACATTTTTTTAAATATTCTTCTGTATTATAAATAGGTACTATTACAGATATTAAAGATTTTTTAGTATCCTTATTAACTTCCATTTTACAGTTTCTTTTAAGTTAAACAATTTTGAATGTTGTTTTTTATCTTCAACCAATTCAACTTGTTTTGGTAAATAGTTATTGAATAATAGTTTTTTACGGTAAATTTGATTAATCTGTTTAAGAATTGTTTCACTGCTTTTTAATCCTAATTTTTCAATCTTATCATCATTAAAATCAAACCTAGCAAAGTGATAGAAGACTAATTCTACATTATCGTTTACCATAAATCTGCCTTGTTGTGTAATTGATATCTTTCGTTCAACATCAACATTCCAATAGGCAACATTATAACCTAAATGTTTTAATGTATATAAACTATCTGTAAACAATACAGGAACAAGATTTAACCATGTTTGATCACAATATAAACCTCTCTGTAAATCAACAATACAATATTCTTTCAACATTCGTTTCCACCAATCAATAAATTGTTTAGAATACTGATTATTTTTTATTGCAAAAAAACCTGCATTAAATGTTCCATATGTTAAAAATGAGATGTTTCGTTCTATTTCTTTATTAAACTCATTAATCAAAATATTATGAGGGGTTAATATTATAGACGATTGCTGTTCATTATTATTTAATAATGTTTGAACATCTGCTAAAGGAGAGAAAAAATACAAGTCTGCATCTAAATAAATTAAGCCATTGAGTTGATCTTTTTCTAAAATAAATTCCGCAAAAAAAGGTTTTAAAGCACAAGCCATAGAGAAGTTATCATATTGACTTCTCATAATTGTATAATCACCTTGATTAAGCTTATTTGATAAAATATATTTATATCCTGAAAATAAGTCAGAATTAATTTGATGAAACTCTTCATTTTCTTTTTCTCCAAAAAGACAAATATAAAACTCAATATTAGGATGTAATTGAATAAAATTATCAGCTAAAGTTTTTGCTTGTGGTAAATAATTTTCACTAATAATTGTAAATGCTTTAATTGCCATTTTAATTAATTCGTTTTAATATTAGTTTTTTTAAAAGATAATAGTTATAAATAGCTGGAAAATTCTTTAATAATTCAGGCTTTCTAAAAATTTGATTTAATCCATACTTTGTAATAAAACTATCAAATATCCAATGGTGATAAGAAATATTCCATTTTATTTTATACTTATTTTTAATATAATTTAAAACAATAAAATATTCTTTAAATCTTCTTATTTCCTCTTTTGTACTTTTGGTTGTTCTTGTAGTTTGTTGATGTTGTCTAAAATTATTCAACTCTTCAGAAATAAAGCATAACTCTCCTTTTTCTAATAATTTCACCCAAAAATACCAATCACCAGCATATTTCATTTTAGAAACAATCTCATATGTTTCTTCTTGAATTTTACTCTTCTTAAAAATTATTCCACTTGCATTAGGTAAAGTATTTCTATAAAATAAATAGTTTTCTATTTCTATTTGTCCATTTTCACAATAATTATTTTCCCAATTTCTTGCTCCTATATATCCCCAATCCAATCTTCCAATTTTATTAGAGTTTTCATCAATAAGATTCGAAGCCGAATATGCTAAAACAACATCTTTACAGTTTTCTATTGTAACACATAATTTTTCTAAAAAAAATTGTTCTGCTACATCATCACTTTCTGCTAACCATATCCATTCACCTTTTGATAAATCAATTCCCTTTTTCCATTGTCTAAAAGTTGAACCCGAATTTTTCTCATTATAAACTATATGAGATACTTTCGTGTGATCGCGATATAATTCAATAATTTCTTTACTATTATCAGTGGAACAATCATCCAAAATAATAACTTCAAAATTTTGAAAAGTTTGATTTAAAATACTATCAATACGTTCTTTAAGGTAAGATGAATGATTATAATTTGGGATAATTACAGATACTTTTAGCATAATTCTATATTAATATTTTATATAAAAACCTCCTCATTCTAAAATATTTATTATTTCTTAATTTATCTAGTTCTTTAATATTTATAAATAATTGACTTCTGGAGATTGTATATTTTGAAACAATTGAAGCAAATAAAATAGCTTTATTTTCAGAATTAAGAACAGTATTGTATGCATAATTATAGACTTTATTTGAATTTAATTCAAGTTTATTTTGATCTTTTGTAGTATTCAATGTATGATCTCTATAAAAAGCATAAGCGTTATTATCGAATTTCACATTAACATCTTTATCATTAAATAACATTATCCAAAACAACCAATCTTCATGTAATTTAAATTCATCTATAAAACGTAAATCACCAATTAATTCACGTTTTATTATTGGACAATGAATAGGAATATTAAATCCATTGTCCCAATAGGTAATTAAATTTGAAATAGTTAATTGATACCTTGACAAATCACAAAATGGAGGCAAAATTTCACCATTACTATACAAATTAAAATCTGTATAAATAAAATTAATCTTAAGCTCTACTTTTTCAACTAAAGACAACTTATCTTTATTTATAAAATCATCTCCATCAAGAAATTGAATCCATGTTCCATTCGATTTTTTTAATCCTAGATTCCTTGCTGAACCTGCTCCTCCATTATCTTTATAAAAGTATCTGAATCGAGAATCTTTATTTAACCATCTTCTAGCAACTTCTTCTGAATTGTCTGTAGAACCATCATTAATAATGATACATTCCCAATTTTGATAAGTTTGTCCAATAATCGAATCTAATGTTTCGCCTATTAAATCAGCACGATTATATGTTGGAATAATGATAGATACTAAAGGTTGTTCGGTCATTTGATTTAAATTTGTTTTTATCGTGTGAATTCCTGAACATTGTTTTCGGAACTTTTCACGTTCTGATTCTTAAACAAAATATAGGACAAATCTTTACAATTAAAAACAAATGATTGACTGGTTAGGTCGTGTTGAATATTGAATGATCTCGATACAAACTCAACTAATTTTGTTTAACGTGTAGTTATATAGTGTTTAAGTCACGCAAATATACAGAATTAGATTTGGAATGACATGTATTTTATAAAATTGTTGTGAGGGTAAAATGATAAGGATGCGCCGCCCCAGAAGAAGCATGTGGTTGATAAACAACTGTTACACTAACAATAGGAAAAGCAAAACCAACAGAGGATAAAGCTTCTTCCCTCAACTGTAATTCAATTTGATGCAAAGGTTTTTCTTTTTCGGAAAGAGGAAAATAGAAATACTGTAGATTGACGAGGTCTAATTCTAAACTTTCGTCACACTGCATCCATGCAAATGAAATCTCTAAGCACGAATTAGGGTGTTTTTGAGCACAAGATCGAAGTAGATACATGCTTATCACCAAGCTGTTCTTCTCCAACGAATAAGAACAATCCAACGGATATAATTTCGAGTTTTTATTTAATTTTAGTTGTTGAAGCCTCCGTTCCTCATAAGCTTGTTTCAATGCTAAATATAAATTTTCTTGATCCGATTGTTTTCTAACCTTAGAAAAAAAAGATACCAATTGATTGTGAAAGGTTCCATCTTTTTGACGCCATATCAAAGGATTAATTGCTTTTTTAAAACGCCCTACGAATGTGGCGACTTCTTTGAAACGTTGTTGTGCGGCTTTGGTATTTGGGTGGTCATGAGATTTTCCATTTACAAACCCTCCTGTATTTTTTTTGACAAATGATTGTCCATTACGTTCAAAAAAGATCAAATCTCCTACTTTTCCTCGGATATTAAATAAACTGTCTAACTTTGCCATAATAATATTATATTTACATTACTGAATGTCAATAGTTTAAATATACTATTATTTTTACAATTCTTCAAAATTTATTCGATTTGAATATTCTTTCTATAATGCCTTTATACTACCTTTATATCGCTTTTATAGCCCTTCTATACCATGGTTTGTTCGGCCTAAAAAGGAAGATAGAGTATAGATAAAGGTAC
>NZ_JAOCHX010000046.1:0-22561 GCF_029843245.1 Empedobacter sp. GD03739
TTGAATTATCTCTTTATAAACTTTAAAATTTCGTTTGATTCTTTTGTTTTAATATAATAGATTCCAGCCGCTAATCCTTGACAATCAATTGTTATATTTGATTGATTATTAATACGAACCGATTGTACAATTTGTCCAATAGAATTGTAAATGAAAAGTATATTATTTTGAACATTTAATTGTGTTTTATCAACTCCAATTATAATTTTATCATTCGTGATATTTGCTGATTGCAACCAGATAAATGGTTTTGATTCAAACGTTTTTGTGTTTAAATTTTCGTGAATTTTAAATTGCATGACAATAGGTAAGTGATCGCTCATGTTATACAAATTAGTTCGTAAAGTTTGTGAGTATGTACCCGTACAATCAGGATCTTTAACATCTTTATTCAAGCAATCTCCATTATTTCCATACGCTTTATAACTATCGTTTATAAAAGAAAAACGTGAGCTGTTTTTGAAATTTTCACTCATCACAATAAAATCAAAGCGATCGTCCAAACCGCCACTTGCCCCTGCATTAGTTCCGCTTCCAAAACCTATGTTAGAAACGCGTGTACTTTGTGTATGTAAATAACTAAAAGCTGGATTGTCTTGCCAATTTCCAAGTGCATTTAATGGATCAATCATCAAAATAGCATTTGCCGGATTGATAATTTCTTGATAAGCTGGTTCTGATGAATTATAAAAATTAAAATCTCCAGCAAAAAGAACATATGTATTAGGTTGCGTTAATTTTTTCAAGGATTTTGTGACTTCTTGCACCATTTCCAAACGCATTTGACGATTTGCAGGTCCTGTACTTGATTTTAGATGCGCAACAAAAACTTCTAAATGAATGGGATCGTTTGAAGTAATATTTAATTGAAAAGAATATTGATTGATGTCGCGATAAACTGTTGGGATTTTTTGTTGATTAACCAACGTCAATTTACGTGTATTATAAAAAACCATTGTTTGTAACGGATCATCTAATTTCGTTGTATCAGCCACAAAAAGTGCGCGAGCAAATTTATCAGGTTGATTTTGCAAAGATGTATTTAAGATTAAATCAGCGCCATTTTCTGTTACTAATTCACAAATCATAAATAAATCTGGTTTGTATTCGTCTAAAATATCTCTTAAGATCAATTGACGATTTTGAGGAAGTGAATTCGGAAATTTGAACACATTATAAAACATTGTATTTAATGTTTCTTGTGAAAAAATAGAAACCGAAAGGATTAAAAATAAAAGGAGTAAATTTTTTTTCATATCAATTGATTTTAGTTTTACACTTCAATTTTTTTTAAATCTAAGAAATTAATTTAGAATATCTTAAAGTTAATTATTATCAATTAAATAAAAAATTTTATTTCTTTTCAAGCGGATGAATTTATTAAAGAACTGATTTTAACTAAATTTTATGGTTTCGAATTGATTAATTTGAAAGCAATAAACCAGATAAATATACAGAATAGAAAATCAAACATATAGATAAATATATTTTCATCAATAATATTTCTAAAGAGAATTTGATGAATGGAAAAAGGTATTAGATTGAAAAATCCAGGGCTGATAATTAAAATAAAAAGAACTAAACTAATTATTGTTGGTATTAAGTATTTTTTCATCTAAGAATAGTTTAATTAAAAATACAAAAAAAATCCAGTTCCGAAAAGAACTGGATTTTTGAAATATTTTATGAACGAGCTCGTCTGAAATATAAAAATAAGGTGAGTAGTCCAAAGACAATGTTTGGTATCCATGAGGCTACAAATGGTGAAACATATCCTTTTTCGGAAAACGTAGACGTTGTTTGCGAGAAGAAAATGTACACAAATGCTAATGAAATACCAACAGCAAGGTTGATTCCGATTCCTCCACGACGTTTTTTAGATGAAAGCGATAGAGCCAAAAGTGTCAAAATAATAGTTGAAAATGGACCGCTCAAACGATTATTTAATTCATTTTCGTATGTATTTACATTGGCAGAACCTTTTGCTTTTTGTTTCTGAATAAATTCATTTAATTCGAAGGTATTCATTGTTTCAGCAACATATTCTTCTGGTAAAATTTCGTCAGGAGAAGCTGGTAACTTCAAATTTGTATTGGCTTCGTAATTTAACTTTTCAGTTTTATCTTTGTTAATATCGCGCGTGTAAACACTCATTAATGCATAAGTAGAATCTTTATCATTCCAATTAAAACTTGAAGCGATGATTTGTTTTTTCAACTCAGTCGAATCAAATTTTTGATACATAAAAGAACTTCCTAGTTTTTCTGTTCTGTCATAACTATCAACAAAAACAAATTCGTCAGGAGAAATTTGCGAACCGATACGTTGTCGTTTATAATATTCTTCCTTGTCGTTATTACTCAATAAATGGGTGTATTGGTATTTATTTTTTTTGATATTTGCCCAAGGCAAAACCACATTTCCTACTACCAAAGCAGAAATAGCTAAAAATATAGCAACCCAAATATATGGAAGTGTAAATCGATAAAAACTAATACCACCCGAAAGTACACCTACAATTTCGGTTTGCATCGTCAGTCGTGATGTAAAATAGATCACAGTGATAAAAACGGCAATTGGTAAAAAGGTGTTAATAATCCAAATAGACCAATAAGGGTAAAATTGGGTTAAAGCCGAAAAAGCTGTAGAACCACTATCATTAATACGCCCTAATTTTTGACTAAGATCGACAATAACGGCGATAGTAGACAAAATCAAAACCATGAAGATAAAGGTCCCGATAAAGTTTCGGATGATGTATTTATCAATTATTTTCAAACTACAGACGTTGTTTTAATTGTGGAACAATTTGTTCTTTCCATTGAGCGAAATCTCCTGCTAAGATATGCTGTCTTGCAACTCTTACCAAATCTAAATAAAACGCAAGGTTGTGAACAGATGCAATTTGTTTTCCTAAAGCTTCGTTGGCATTGAATAAATGACGAACATAGGCTTTTGTGTAATAACTATCCACATAACTTGTTCCGTTTTCGTCTAATGGTTCAAAACAATCTTTCCATTTTGCATTTTTCATGTTCATAACACCATTCCAAGTGAATAACATTGCGTTACGCGCATTACGCGTTGGCATAACACAGTCGAACATATCAACTCCTAAAGCAATACATTCGATGATATTCCAAGGTGTTCCAACTCCCATTAAATAACGAGGTTTGTCTTGCGGAAGAATTTCTGTTACGATATCCGTCATTTCGTACATCACAGGTTCTGGTTCACCAACAGATAATCCACCAATTGCATTTCCTTCTGCACCGAAATCTGCAATATATTTTGCTGATTCTTGACGCAAATCTTTGAAATCATTTCCTTGTACAATTGGGAAAAGCGTTTGTTTGTGATCGTAATATTCAGGATTATTGTTTAACCAAGTTCTACAACGCTCTAACCAACGATGTGTGACATGCATGGCACGTTTTGCATCGTGATATTTTGCTGGAATTCCTGTTAATTCGTCAAAAGCCATAAAAATATCAGCTCCGATATAACGCTGAATTTCCATTGATTTTTCTGGTGTAAACATGTGGTAAGAACCATCGATATGCGATTTGAAACGCACACCTTCTTCAGATTTTTTACGACTTGTCGCCAAAGAATACACTTGGAATCCTCCAGAATCTGTCAAAATTGGTTTTTGCCAATTCATAAATTTATGTAATCCACCCGCTCTATGCAAAATATCAGTTCCTGGACGCAAATACAAATGATAAGTATTTCCAAGAATGATTTGGGCTTTAATATCTTCTTCTAATTCACGTTGGTGAACAGATTTTACTGTACCAACCGTACCAACTGGCATAAAAATAGGTGTTTCGATTTTACCATGATCGGTTTCTACAACACCAGCTCTTGCCTTAGAAAATTCGTCTTTTTTATCGATTGAAAATTTCATAGTGTGCAAAGATATTAATTGTTTAGCTTGTTGCGAGTTGGTTTCGAAAAAAATAACAAAAAAATAAGGATAAAGTTGCCTTTACCCTTATTTAAAAATTTTATGAAATGATTATTTTGTAAAACGTAATGACATTTTGCGATCAGAAGCTCTTTCTGCGTCAGAAGCTGTTTCAGCTACTTTTGCAAATTCTTCTCCGTAACCTTCGGCAGCAATAACTTGCGCACCAACACCACGTTTTGTTAATTCAGCTTTTAAGTAATCTGCTCTTTTTTGAGAGATTTCTTTGTTTTTAGCATCATCACCAACTTTATCTGTGTATGCTCCAAGTTTAATTTTTGCTGTAGGATATTTTTTCAAAATTGCAGCAACATTATCTAATTGAATGTCAGAACCTGATTCTAATTGATCTGTTTTACCAAAAACGAAGTTAACATTATCAAAGTTGAACCATTTTTCTTTCAATTGATCTTCTGTCATTGTTGCAAAATCTGGCGCTTTGATAAATTTGATAATTTGATCTTCTAATCCATTTGCATATCCTTTCAATGCAACACCATCTAAATCGATATCAGATAATTCTTTTGGTGCAGCGTTTAGAGAATCCTCATTTAATGAATCAACCACAATTTCAGATTCTTCTGTAATAACTGTTTTTTCTTCGTTCTTATTACATTTTTTTAATAAGAAAAAGGCTGCTAAAGCAACTAAAATTAATGGGATTAACCATTTCCAAAAACCTCCACCACCATTGTTATTATGAGTTTCTGCATAAGCATCAACTGGCGCTACATATGGTTTTTCTTCTGGTTCTACATCAACTACTTTTCTTGTTTCTGTAATAGTTTCAGTTATATGATCTTTTGCAACATCTATAGTTTCAGTAATTTTAGGCGCATCGTTAAATATTGTTCCTAAACCTAAAGCTCCAAGTCCTAAACCAGTCGGAATTAATCCTAAAATTTTATCTTTAATTCCTCCTAAAGATGAAAAGAAATCAGCTTCTGTTACATTGTTAAATTCGGCTTCTTTTCCAATAGATCCAAAAGTTGTTAACGCAGTTAAGTCTAATAATTTTGAAGATGAACCTGTCGAAATTCCTGCATATTCAGCAATTTTAGAAACGATTGGTTGAGCATTCGAACCAAAAACAACATTGATTAATTCTTTAATCGTGTCTGGCGTTTCTTGTTCTGTCGAAATATTTGCTAATCCACGAGAAGCACCAAAAGATTTGATGGTATGAAATAAGCCTGTAGTAGAATTCTTTTTTTCTAAAACACCTCCTAAAAGAATAGGAATAAATGCATTGATTGCTTTAGAAATTCCCGATTCATTTTCACCTAATTCTGATGAAGTTTTCGAGATCAAATCTGGGGTAATATACCCTTTTACTAATTCAATAATGTTCATAGATTTTAATTTTTAATTATAGTCTTTTTTTAGTTGTAATTTGTTCTTAACGAATGTTGTACCAATATTCATATTTATTAAAATTAGTTAAAAAAAATGATAATTTTTCTATTTTTTTGAAAAGATGTTAGATTGGAACTAATTTTATCAACTGAATTACTAATAAAAAAGAATAATTATGCAAGAGCAAGACAAGGTAGATAGTTTGCAAGATGTAATAATAACTCCATTTAAGGATTTAGAAAACTTTACACAATGGTTATTAATGAAAGGTTCTGAAGTTGGATGGAGCTTAGTTTCTGCGTTATTAACCTTAATAATTGGTTTTTGGGTAACAGGTAAACTTGTCAACTTAATCGAAAAAAGAATGGTTGCACGAAATGTAGATTTATCAATTCGTACGTTTTTAATTCCAATTCTTAATATATTATTCAAAGCTATTGTATTAACTTTTGTTGTAGGTCGATTAGGTTTTAATGCTTCTGGTTTTGTTGCAGCTTTAGGAGGTGTTGGTTTAACAGTTGGTTTAGCTTTACAAGGATCTTTGTCAAATTTTGCAGCAGGAATTTTAATTATTCTTTTCAAACCTTTCAAAGTTGGAGATTACATTGTTTCACAAGGAAATGAAGGAAGTGTAGAGTCAATAAATTTACTAAATACAGTAATTGCAACTGCAAAAGGACAGATCATAACTTTGCCAAACGGGAATTTATTTAACAATCCAATTACCAATTATTCTGTAAAAGAATATCGACGATTAGATGTAAATGTTGGTATTTCTTATGATGATGATTTTGACAAAGCGCGCGAAGTTTTGTTGAATGTTTTAGAGAAAAATGAATTGGTTGATGATACACAATCTAAAACGGTTGAGATTCTAGAATTTGCTGCAAGTTCTGTGAATTTGGCTGTGCGTTGTTATGTGAAAAATAGTGATTATTGGACGGCTTATTGGCAATTGTATCGCGCGGTAAAATATGCGTTAGACGACAATAATATCTCAATGCCTTATCCTCACACAGAAATGATTATTAAAAACGAATCGAATTCGTCAACAATTCCTTTCGAGAACAAAGATTAATGAAGTATTTACTTACCATATTATCAATTTTTTCGTCTGTGCATCTTTTTGCGCAGACCGAATTAATTGAGAAACATCTCAATTCTGATTTCTATTCCACTCAATTCACGGGATTTTATTTATATGATCCAATCACGAAAGAAGAAATTTATAATTATAACGGGAACAAATTTTTTATTCCAGCATCTAACACCAAAATTTTTACGTTGTATACAGCGATGAAAATGTTGAATGATTCGATTCCTGCATTCAAATATCAGTTGATTGGTGACGAATTGCATATCGAAGGAACTGGAGATCCAACTTTTTTGCATCCAAAATATAAAAATACACGAGCGTTAGATTTCCTGAAAAATAATGGTTCTAAAATTATTTTTCATTGGAATAATTTCGACGAAGAATCTTTTTTACCAGGTTGGACTTGGGACGATTTTAGAAAAGATTATGCGCCAGAAAGAAGTCAGTTTCCGATTCATGAAAATTTAGTTTCAATTTCGAAAAATGGAAGTTCAATCAAAACATTTCCAACATATTTTGAAGAATTAACAGAAATTAGAGAAATGCCAGAGCCGAGGAATTTCTATGACAATAAATTTTATATCAGCAATAAAAAACGAACAGAAAAAGTTCCTTTTATTGTGAATGAAACGGTGATAGAAAAATCGTTGTCGCAAATTTTGGGTAAACCTGTTGATATGGTCAAAATGCCAATGGTTAATAATCCGAAAGTGTATTATAGTCAGAAATCAGATGATGTTTACCGCGAAATGATGGAAAATAGCGATAATTTTTTGGCAGAACATTTATTGATTTTAGCTTCGAGTACTTTACCAGGAAAACTGAGCGCTTCTGAAACGATTACCTTTTCGAAAAGATATTTGTTAAATGATTTGAAACAGCAACCAGAGTGGTTTGACGGTTCGGGATTATCGCGTTATAATTTGTTTACACCACAAAGTTTCGCACAGGTTTTAGGGAAAATGTACAACGAATTTCCAGAACAACGTTTGTTTTCTATTTTTCCAATCGGCGGTAAAACGGGAACAATCAAAAATAGATACAAAGATTCGGCGCAACCTTATATTTATGCCAAAACAGGAACGTTGAACAATAATGTAACGTTGAGTGGTTATTTGAAAACGAAATCTGGAAGAACGTTAATTTTTAGTTTGATGAATAATAATTCGATCAAAGATTTATCTTGGATTCGAAATGAGAACGAAAAGTTATTACGAATTATTAGAGATAATTATTAAGCATATTTGAAATAAAAAAGCCTTCCGATTTCGGAAGGCTTTTGCTTTATTAGAAAGACATCTTTACGGTGTCGTTATTTCCTGTTAATACTTTTGTGTCTTTTTTATTTTTGACATCAAAAGTTACAATGTTTTGTTGATCATTAAAAATATCTGTCAACAAAGCTACTTTTAGTTCTATCGAGCTGATATTAGAAATTTTATCAAACTTAAAAAAAACTCGTGTCGATTTATCATTTACCTGATAACCATAATAAGAAGTTCCCAAAGCTTTACCATTTACTTTTACATCAACTTTACTATTTACATACGCTTTCAACTTGTTTTCGAAGTTAGATTTGTTTGAAACATCAGCACCAACTGCTTTTTCCAACTGATTGGTAAATGTACGCGCAGTGATATTTAAAGTTCCAGTTTCTTGTTCGTAATCAACCTTGATATTTGCTGTATGAAAATCTTGAGCGTTTAGGTTAAAAGTTACTAAAACCAAAAGCAAAGAGAATAGATATTTTATGTATTTCATTTTATTTCTTAGTTTGTACAAGTCTATTTCAAATCGAGTGCCAAAGATTCTTAAAATTTAAAAGAAAGCTTTAGCGACTTGTTAATAACGAAATTAGAATAAAAAAATTATAAATCACATAAAAATATAAAAAGAGTATTAATAACTTAATACTCTTTTCTATGAATTTATTCTAAATTTTTAAGCAAACCAAACATGGTAAGGAATTCTACTTAAAATACAAACTAAACCAATAATTGCAAAGACTGCAACGCTCATTGGTACAGTTGTAGATCGTTTTAATTTTGCATTCGCAATTGTCATAAAAACAACACCTGCAATCATCATCATAGGGTGTTCAACAAAAGTTAATCTCAAGCCAGAATCTTTCATTATTCCTGATGGTTCCAAAGCAGAAAACATCATAATATAGTAGACTAATCCAAGTAATAATTGAACGTGAAAAGTAATGGTTGTAAATAACCCGATTTTTTTTATTGTTGCGTTTGTATCTTTTTTAGAAATCGCATAAATTAATGTTGAAATCACAAAGATAACGCCCATCAAAATCACAAGATAAGCCCAGCCACTATGAAATTGTTTGATAAAATCCATTTTTCTAATTTTAGTTTTTCAATACAAAAATAACAAACCTTTTTACATAAATACTATTTGATGATATTTATGTGTTTTCAGAACAGTTTTTTAGATTAATCAAAATCTCGTAATTTCGCGCAAAATATATCCGAAATGGGAAAAGATAAAATCAGAAGATTTAACGAAAATAAAACTTTTCAGAATGTTGTTCAACCAACACGAGAAGAGGCAATTAACGAGTTTGCATTAAAAGGAAATTGGAACAAAGAATTTTTCAAGAACGACAAACCAATTGTGTTAGAACTTGGGTGCGGAAAAGGAGAATATACAGTTGCAATGGCGCGTCGTGACAAGGATCGTAATTTTATCGGAGTAGATATTAAAGGATCAAGATTTTGGCGTGGTGCTAAGACTTGTTTGGATGAAGGAATTGAAAATGCTGGATTTCTTCGAACTCAAATCGAAATTATCGATCATCTTTTTGCAGAAAATGAAGTGAGCGAAATTTGGATTACTTTCCCAGATCCACAAATCAAATACAGAAGAACAAAACATCGTTTAACAGATCCTGAATTTTTGAGACGTTACAATACCATCTTAAAACCTGAAGGAACAGTTAATTTAAAAACAGATTCTGAATTTTTACACGGATATACACATGGTGTTATTCACATCGAAGGACACGAAGTGATTCGTTCTACACACGATGTTTATCACCCAGATCATTCGGATATTCCAGAAATTGTAACAGCTGTACAAACATATTATGAATCGAAATTTTTGGAAGAAGGTAAAAAGATTACCTATATAAAATTTCAATTAAAATATTAATCAAAAATCCATCGAAAGATGGATTTTTTTATTTGAAATAAATTTGATAAAAGTTTATTAATCATATATTTGTTGTAACACTTTTATGATTTTATGAAAAATAAATTTTTATTCCTAACACCTTTTTTATTCCATAATATCTTTTCTTTTTCGCAATCTAGAGAAAATTTCATTTTTGCGACAATGGAGACTGAGAATGCCACTTTTTTACAAAAAAATCATGCGGATTCTATTGAAATAATTTCTTCGAAAGATAATTTTTCTGCTATTTATTTTCATCCAGAAATTGCTGAAAGTTTACATGGAAAATTTGCGCATGGACATGGTTATATTTTTAGAAATTCGAAAGAAGATGCACTACAATCACTTCAAGAAAAACCATCTCAGAAAAAAGCACCTTTCAATTATACCATTTCAGAACAAGCTTTTATAACAACAGCTTTGAATGATGTTGATGTGAAAGAAATTGAGAAAACAATTTTGATGTTAGAAGATTTCAAAACGCGTTATCATACACGACAAGAAGCAAATAATGCGGTTCTTAAATTGAAAGAAGTTTGGGTGAAAATGATTGCTGATGCAGGACGAACTGACGTATTTGTAAGAATCGTTGATCATGTGAATACGCCAATGAAGTCGTTGATTTTGACTTTTAATGGAATTGAAAAGAAAGATGAATTTGTGATTATTGGAGGTCATGCCGATTCGACTGTTGGTTGGAATGCAAATCAAACTTTTGCACCAGGAGCAGATGATAATGCATCTGGAATTGCAACAATCACCGAAGTTTTGCGTGTGTTGTTAAAAAATAATTTCAAACCGCAACGAACTACCGAAATTATGGCTTACGCAGCAGAAGAAATAGGTTTAGTAGGATCGAAAGAAATTGCGCAGAAATACGCTTCGGAGAATAAAAATGTAATAGGTTATGTACAATTTGATATGACGAATTACAAAGGTTCTACGAAAGATGTTATTTTGATGACGGATACTTATTGTGATGCAAATCTCAATTCGTTTTTGATGAAATTGATGGACGAATACAACAAAACGGGTTTACATCAATTCACGTATGATACTTCAAAATGTGGTTATGGATGCTCAGATCATGCGAGTTGGTCGGAAAATGGTTATGCGGCGACTTTACCTTTCGAGTCTAAAATGGGAGAAGATAATCCTAATATACACACAACCGGAGATACTTATGCGTTTATGGGAAGTACGTCTACGCATGCGGCGAAGTTTACAAAATTAGGAATAGAATATGTAGTTGAAGCGGCTAAAATCTCGACTTTAGGTACAAATGATATTGATAAAAATTCGTCTAAAATTTACATTTCAAATAAAATATTGAATTATCAATTAAATTTTAAATCTCCAATTTCGATCAAAATAATTGATGCAACAGGACGAATGATTAAAACAATAAATACTGAAAATTCTAATGGAAGTGTAAATCTTTCTAATTTATCTACAGGATTTTATATCGCAACATTTCAAGATTATAATGGAAATAGTGTTTCACATAAATTTGTGTTCAAGTAATTTCATTATAAATAAAAAACAAAAAGCAAGCTGAAAAAAGCTTGCTTTTATATTTTTGAAATTTATCTAAATCTTAGTCATTCAAACTTTGTAGGTAAGAAACCCAACCTAACGTTTGGTATTCTTTTGCAGCAGTTTTTACATCAGCAGCTTTGTAAATTCCACGACCAACAATCATAAAGTCTGTGTGATAATTTTTGAAAACTAATTCTGGCGTATTGTACTGTTGTCCTTTGCTATCTCCAGTCGAAGAAATATTAACACCAGGCGTAAACAATAACAAGTTATCAGGAATTTGGCGTTGCGCAACAGCTCCTAAAACATTTCCAGATTGTTCCGAAACATTAATTGCTTTTGTAAAGTAATAATCATCAGTCAATGTTCCTTTCGAAGACATTTCAACAATTGTGATAACACCTGTGTTTTCGAAAACTTTTAACGATTCTAAACCTCCAATTGGATGAACAGTTACTAAATCTGCCCAATCAGAAATTTTGTAAATCGATTTCTTAAATTGTAATTCTTGCGTATTTCCAATATCACCAAATTTGCGATCTTCGAATAATAAGAATTCTTTTTCACGCGCGATTTTTTTCAACTCAACAATTAAGTTATCCGAAAAATCTTGAATAATATCTGAATGTAATTTTAACGCAACAATATGATCACCAACTTTTTTCGCGAAATCTGTAATTTCTTCAGAAGTAATTAAATCCGCAGAAGCAATTAAGTTAGATTGTTTTTTCAACGCTAATTCAACCAAACGTTTTCCAACTGGATGTACAATTTTTTTGTTTTCCAATGCAATACGTTGTTTTGCAGGAACCGCTTCTGGAGGTAAAGCTAAAAAGTCTTTAATTTTTTTCGCTTCATCATCACTTAAACGGTGATATTTATGTAAAATATCGATTACTTCGTGAATTGTAAATAACGTTTTCACATTGTAACCTTGCTCTTTTAATTTTTCAGAACCACCTTGCGCACGATCCAAAACAACAACCAAATCTTTTACACGTAAACCTTCGCGCTCAACTTGATCAATTGTTTCTAACAAAGATTGTCCAGAAGTAATCACATCTTCTACCAAAAGACAAGATTGTCCTTCCGCAAAGACACCTTCTACCATACGTTTAGTTCCGTAACCTTTATTTTCTTTACGTTTGATAATCAAAGGAATGTTCGATGTTAAACTCATTGTAGTTGCCATTGGCAAAGCTGCATAAGGCACACCACAAATCAAGTCGTATTCTACATCTTCAACTAAATCTAATAAGTTATTTGCTAAAGTTTTTAGTAATTGTGGACTCGAAGCTAAAGGTCTTAAATCGACATAGAAAGGAGATTCTATACCACTTTTTAAAGTAAAATTTCCAAATTTTATAATTCCCAGCTCATAAGCTTTCAATAAAAAATCTTCTCTTGGTTGCATCTGTGTAATGTTTGAGCAAAGTTAATAGGTTTTTGAGTCATTTATGGCATTTTCGCGAAAATTAATTTTAAGATGAATAAAAATTGAATATTTATACTGAATTGATTTATAATTTGTTCGAAAAATGAAATATTATGTATTTAAAATAAATGAAAATTTTTAATTAATATTATTTTTTATTGAATCAATAGTACATCTTATGTTTTCTAAATCTTCTTCGCTATTAAATGTAAAATTATCACCAAAAGGATCAATAGCTCTTGATATAAAAAAGAACTTTTTGTTATTTATTTTGATATAATTTAAATATGGAAGTACAAATTGATTAATTTCTTGAACTTCATTAAGATTAAATGTTTTTTTTGAAAATATCTTTTTAATTGTAAGTTGGTTAATGTTATTATCTAACACTATTTCATTAATCTGATAATTAATCCGAATAAAAACACAAAAAATTAGTATAAATGAAATACAAAAAATCAAGACATCATATTTATTATTTGCAATTATTTCGTCTAAATAAGTGAAAATAATTACTGAAGTAAATAGAATTAATATGTTTAAAACAATTATAATAAGTACATTATAAAAACTATTATATTTCCTACTAATATATTCTTTCATTTATAAGAATTAAATATTTACGTAAAAATATAATTTTTATGTAATTCAGAAAAGAAGTTTTCGTTCTACATTTTATAATAAAACTTCATAAAATAACTTTACTTTTGAAATCTATACAAACACAAATGAAAAAATATATATTCGCCAGCATCGCTTTTGTAAGTATGTTGGTTTCGGCACAAGAAACGCCTTTCAAATTCAAAGAATTAGTTAATAATTCTGCACTTCCTATTATTTCGCAAGGAAAAACGGGAACTTGTTGGTCATTTTCGACAACTTCTTTTTTAGAATCGGAAGTGAAGCGTTTGACAGGAAAAGATGTCGATTTATCGGAAATGTATAATGTGCGTTTTACTTATCCTGTAAAAGCTTATAATTATATATATCGCCAAGGAAAAGCACAATTTAGTGAAGGAGGTTTGTCGCATGATGTATTAAACTCGGTTCGTAAAAATGGATTAGTTCCAAACGAAGTTTATGCAGGTTTTGCGAATGGAACAGATGTGAAACATAACCACGAAATGTTGGTAAAGGATTTGAAAGTTGGATTAGATTCGATTGTAAAAAATCCTAAAAAATATTTAACTGCAGATTGGAAATCAAAATTTGATCAAAAATTGAATGATAAATTAGGTGTTCCTCCGACAAAATTCAAATTCGAAGGAAAAGAATATACGCCACAAGAATTTGCAAAAGCCTTGAAAATAAATCCTGATGATTATGTAACCTTGACATCTTTTCAGCAAGCGCCTTATTATTCACAATTTATTTTGCAAGTGCCAGATAATTTTTCAAATGGTTCATATTATAATTTACCATTAGATGAATACATGAAAGTCTTGGACGAAGCGTTATATAAAGGATATACAGCGGCTTTTGATACAGATGTTTCTGAAAAAACATTTTCTAAAAAGTATGGAATGGCAATTTGGCCTTCAGAAGGTTTAGAATCAGATTATTTTGTTCAGATTTTACCTGAAAAATGGGTTTCTGCTGATGAGCGTCAAGCTGCTTTTGAAGATTATTCGACAGAAGATGACCATTTAATGCATATTACAGGAATTTTGAAAGATCAATTGGGAAATCAATATTATGATGTAAAAAATTCTTGGGGAACAACAGATTTAGGAAATAATGGACACATTTATATGTCGAAACCATTTTTCAGAATGAAATCAATTGCTTTTACAGTGCACAAAGATGCGTTGTCAAAAGAAGTGAAAAAGCAATTAGGTATAAAATAAAATCACTCACAAATGAATACATTAGAACAAGCGATAGAGAAACTAGATTATAAAGGTTATTTGGATGTAGAAATTCCAAAAGGCACTGATTTGATTGCGGAAATCAATAAATTACGTAAAGAGAAAAATGCGGTGATTTTGGCACATTATTATCAGTCAGGAGAAATTCAGGATTTAGCAGATTATTTAGGTGATTCATTGCAATTGGCTCGTGCAGCTGCAAAAACTGAAGCTGATATGATTGTTTTTTGTGGTGTTCATTTTATGGCGGAAGCCGCAAAGATTCTGAATCCGTCTAAAAAAGTGGTTTTACCAGATACAAAAGCAGGTTGTTCTTTGGCAGATTCATGTTCGGCAGAAGGTTTACGTGGTTTACGTGAGCAACATCCAAATGCGATTGTGGTAAGTTACATCAATTGTGATGCGGGTGTTAAAGCAGAATCAGATATTATTGTCACTTCTTCGAATGCGGAAGCGATTATTAATTCGTTGCCAGAAGATCAAGAAATTATTTTTGCGCCAGATCGTAATTTAGGTCGATACTTAAATCAAGTTTGTAATCGCAAAATGATTTTGTGGGATGGAGCTTGTATCGTACATGAAGCGTTTTCATTGGAACGAATTGCACAACAAATGGCAGATCATCCAAATGCAAAATTAATTGCGCATCCAGAAGCGCAAGAAGATTTATTGAAGTTTGCACATTTTATTGGTTCAACTTCTCGTTTGTTAGATTATGTGGTAGAAAATGATGCACAAGAATTTATTGTGGCAACGGAAGAAGGAATTTTACACGAAATGCAAAAACTTGCGCCGAATAAAACATTAATTCCTGCTTTGGTTCAAGATGAATCATGTAATTGTTCTGAATGTTTTTACATGAAATTATCCACATTAGAAAAATTATATCTGTGCATGAAATATGAATTGCCAGAAATACAAATCGAAGAAGAATTGCGAGTGAAAGCATTAGCTGCAATTAATAGAATGTTAGATTTATCAGAAAAAATAAAATAATGGCTATTCAAGATGTTTTAGTCATTGGTTCTGGAATTGCCGGACTTTCTTATGCGCTGAAAATTGCGATTCGTTATCCCGATGCAAAAATTACAATTGTAACAAAAGCAAACGAAGACGAAACAAATACAAAATATGCACAAGGTGGAGTTGCTGTGGTAAGTGATTTCGAAAAGGATAGTTTTGAAAAACATATCGAAGATACACTTCGTGCAGGAGATGGTTTGTGTAAGTTAGAAGCGGTTGAGGTTGTCGTAAAAGAAGCGCCAGAACGCATCAATGAAATTATTGATTGGGGTGTTCGTTTCGATAAAAATCATGAGGGGATTTATGATTTAGGTCGAGAAGGAGGTCATACCGAAAACCGAATCGTTCATCACAAAGATATTACGGGTTGGGAAATTGAACGTGCAATGCTCGAAGCAATAAAATCTTACCCAAATATCAAAATGCTAACACATCATTTCGTAGTTGATTTAATTACAGAACATCATCTTCGTCAAGATAATACAGATAAAATAACATGTTTTGGTGCATATATTTTAGATTTGAATACCGATAAAGTTGAGCAACATTTAGCCAAAGTAACTTTGTTAGCAACTGGCGGAGTTGGTCATGTTTATAAAAATACAACGAATCCTATTATTGCAACTGGTGACGGAATTGGGTTGGCTCGACGTGCGAAAGCAACCGTTTCGGGAATGCAATTTATTCAGTTTCATCCAACAGCTTTTTACAGTGAGTTTGATGGGCAATTGTTTCTGATTTCGGAAGCAGTTCGTGGTTTTGGAGCAAAATTGCGTACAAAAGATGGCGAATTGTTTATGCATAAATATGATGAACGTGAAGAATTGGCTTCGCGTGATATTGTGGCACGTGCGATTGACAACGAAATGAAATTGCGTGGAGATGATTATGTTTATATCGATTGTCGACATTTAGAAAAAGAAAAATTCTTGGAGCATTTTCCAAATATTTACGAAAAATGTAAATCCGAAGGTTACGATATGTTTACCGAATTGGTTCCGGTTGTTCCAGCTTCGCATTATTTGTGCGGTGGAATAGACGTCGATTTAGAAGGAAAAACATCTATCGAGAATTTGTTTGCGGTTGGTGAATGTTCTAATACAGGTTTACATGGTGCAAATCGTTTGGCTTCGAATTCGTTATTAGAGGCGATGGTTTTTGGTCATCGTGCAGCGTTAAAAACGGTCGATTTATTAAATGATAATCAATTTTCGATTTATAATTTTGAGTTTCCAGAATGGAACGAAGAAGGCATGAAAGTGCAAGAAGAATTAGTATTGATTTCTTATTTACGCAAACAATTACAAGCGATGATGAGCGAATTGGTGGGAATTGTACGAAGCGATAATCGTTTGCAAATTGCACAAAATCGTATCAATGAAATTGAGAAAATGGTCAAAGAAATTTATTATTTTACGATTGTTTCGCCTAAAATTTTAGAACTTCGAAATTTGGTTGATGTCGCACATTTAATCATTGAGCAAAGTATCAATCAAAAAGAAAATCGAGGAACTTTTTATAACAAAGATTTTAATTAATGAAGAAATTATTTCTGTTCGTTGCATGTTTTGCAATAAGTTTTTCTTTTGCTCAAAATTCGAAAGAAAAACAAAACGTAAGTTTGACTTTTGGTAAAGAAGCTAAGAAAGCTGTTGTTTATTTTGGTTGCGAAAATCTCAAAGAGAATAGCGAACTACAGGCTTGTATGAACAAAAATTTGAATCAAGATATTCAAACTCAAATTTCATTCTTTTCTAATATTGCTGATTATCTTCATATCGAAACTGCTCAATCTAAATTAGGTTTTAAAATCAATGAAGATGGTAATTTTGATGATGTCTCGACTGATGGTTCAAATCCAATTTTTAATAGTGTAGCATTGTCGAGTTTAGTTTTGTTGAACAATAAAATGGAGCGAGCTAATCTGAAAATGACGCCTGCAAAAGGAGTCGATGGAAAAGCGGTTGCGATGAAATATACAATGCCTTTACGTTACGAATCGGCAGAAAAAAATAATGATTTTGAAACTTTCCCTTCAGAAAATCGTGTATTGTTTACTTTAAAAACTGATGAAGAAACGATTGAAGTAAGAATTGATAAAGAATTTAATTTAACAACTTTTGGTAATAATGGAAGTCGAGAATATTATTTAGGAAAGTTTTCTAATCTTTTCGAAATGGCTTCTATTGATCCTTATGCAACTGCTTTTGATGTGGCTTTTAAATCTGGAGCAATTGACATTACAAAAGGTAAAATTGATGACAAAGAATATAAACTTCAAATCAAAAATTTCTTCGAAAATGATCCTTCAGTACAAGTGTTGATTACAGTTGTGCGTGAAGAAAACGGTACTTGGGCTGAATATTATGAATACAAAACCAAGAAAGAATTTAATCAATCAAAATTTGCATCCTTAACTTATAGATAATGAATTTACCTCCATATATCACACAAGAAAAATTACAATTTTTTATTCGTCAAGCTTTTTTAGAAGATGTTGGCGATGGCGATCATTCAACGTTAGCGTCGGTTCCGTATGATGCAATTCAAGAAGCGGAACTGAAAGTGAAAGATAACGGAATAATTGCTGGAATTGAATTAGCGAAAATTATTTTTGATACGTTTGATCCATCTTTAAAAATAGAACAATATATAAATGATGGCGATAAAGTACAATTTGGAGATGTTGCTTTCAAAGTAAAAGGATCTTCACAATCAATTTTAACTTGCGAACGATTAGCGTTGAATTGTATGCAGAGAATGTCTGGAATTGCAACTTATGCACATGAAATGATGGAATTGGTAAGTGGTACAAATGCCAAAATTTTGGATACACGAAAAACAACACCTAATTTCCGGATGTTCGAAAAATGGGCCGTTAAAATTGGAGGAGCAGAGAATCATCGTTTTGGATTATACGATATGGTGATGTTAAAAGATAATCATGTCGATTTTTGTGGAAATATTACTAAAGCAGTTGCGCAAACCAAAGATTATTTGGAAAAACATCATTTACATCTAAAAATAGAGGTGGAAACGCGCAATATGGATGAGGTAAAAGAAGCTTTGGAGGCAAATGTTGATTTTATTATGTTGGATAATTTTGATCTCGAAACGATGAAAGAAGCGGTTCAATATATAAATGGACAAGTAAAAACTGAAGCTTCGGGTGGAATTACAAAAGAATCTGTTCGTGCAATTGCCGAAACTGGTGTTGATTTTATTTCTTCTGGTGCGATTATTCATTCTGCTCCTAACTTTGACTTAAGTTTGAAAGCTGTTAAGGCTTGATTTCTTTAACATTTCAATTCTTTTTTATGATTAAGAATACAATACAACAAGTTTTAACGTTAGTTGTATTGTATTTAAATAATTTGTTTTGAAAATTTATTAGTATTAGCTTATAAATAAAAAAGTTATTGAATTTAATTTTATTAATACTGATTCTAAATAATTAATTTTTTCTTGAGTTTTCATCTTTTTTCTAAAAAAAAATCATTGTATTCCTATAATTAATGTTAAAAATTAACATTTACATTATGTTAATTTTTAATTAAATGTTAAATAATCTTTAAAAATTGATATAATTATATTGTCTAATTTATTACTTTAATAAAAAATATTCTTTTTAAAAATTGATGTAATAATTAATAATTAAGTTGATGGTGGTTTTTGTAAAAATTTACCATAATTTAACAATAATCTCATTTAAAGTATAGAAATTTGCAGAAGTAAACTTTTAAACTATTTCATAAGATGAGGTTAAACTCAATGAAGCTTTTATTAGTAGGAGCTTTTGCCTTAACGGCAACATTATCTTTCGCTCAAGTTGTTGAACCAACAGATTCTACAAAAGTTGTTCAACAAGAGGACGAAAATGTGTCTTTAGTAGAGACATTAATTATAGGTAAAGGAGTAATTGATCTAGCTGAAGACAGAAAAACACCAGTTGCATCAACTACAATTACTAAAGAACAGATAGAGCGAAGCACTGGAGGAGGTGATGATATTACCAAAGCCTTTGTTAATACACCATCTGTATATGTAGCAGGACAATCAGGAGGGTTTGGTGATTCTAGAGTTGTTACACGTGGTTTTGATCAATCTAACACGGCATTTTTATTGAATGGGCAACCAATCAATGATATGGAAAGTGGTAGAGTATATTGGTCAAACTGGTCGGGTATGTCTGATATAGCTTCTGCAATTCAAATTCAAAGAGGTTTAGGATCATCAAAAATAGCCATTTCATCTGTAGGGGGAACATATAACTTTATAACAAAAGCTACAGAAAAGAAAGAAGGAGGTGTTTTTAGAGCAGGAATAGCAAATGATTATTATTACACTTCGACATTAGCCTACAATACAGGGTTAATCAATAATAAATTTGGTGTTTCCTTATTATTAAGTCATTGGCAAGGAAATGGATACAATGATGGTACTAAAGGTCAAGGTCAAAATTATTTTATCTCATTTGGCTATAAACCATCTAAAAATCATACATTAAACTTCTTATTGACAGGAGCACCTCAGTGGCATGATCAAAATTATGCTCAACCAATATCAACTCTTTTGAAATATGGGCGTAAGTTCAATGGAAATCAAGGTTATTTACATGGTGAACTGTTTAATGAAAGAAGAAATTTCTACCATAAACCCGTAATGAATATAAACTGGGATTTTGATATAAATGATAAAACTAGTTTATCTACAGTTCTTTATGGTTCTTGGGGTCGTGGAGGAGGAACAGGACCTTTGGGTAGAGCGACAACTGACTCTGATACAGGATTAAAATTAATCCAAAATCAGTTTGATAGACAAAGTCAAGCAGGTGGAGCTTCTAGTTATGCCATAAGATCTAACGTAAACAATCATCAATGGTATGGAATGCTTTCTAATCTAAAGCATAAATTCACAGACAAATTAAATTTGAATGTAGGTTTTGATCTTAGAGCATACGAAGGAGATCATTTTCAACAATTAGCGAATTTAATGGGAGGTGATTACTACACTGTAAGATCGGGGACAAATGTTAGATATCCAAATGGTTATAATGTTTCCAAAACGTTTTCTACAAAGAATCCATGGAAATTGAATAATTACGCTAAGAATGACACAGAAAAAACGAGTTATGATGATAGAGAAAGAGTGAATTATGGAGGTTTATTTACTCAGTTAGAGTATTCAACAGATGCATTTAGTACATTTTTTCAAGGATCGGTATCTAATCAAACTAATCAACGTTGGGATTATTTTAAATATACTGAAGAAAACGAAAAATCTGAAAAATTATCAAACTGGGGATATAACCTAAAAGGAGGTGTTAGTTTTACTATAGCAGAAAATCACATGATTTTTGCCAACTCTGGATTCTATTCTCGCCAGCCATTTAGTAGAGCTTTATTTTTAAGAAATAGTAATGAAGCAAATAATAATACTAAAAATGAAGAGGTATTAGGTATAGAGTTTGGATATAAATTCAAAGCTAGAAATTTTTGGGCAAACTTGAATGGATATTACACAAATTGGAAAAATCGTGTAACAACAGACTCTAGAACTGCTACATCAACTGATATAAGTAAATACGGCGTAGAAAGTGGTTCAATTATAAATTTAGTAAACCAAGGTGTTGAACAAAGACATAAAGGACTAGAACTGGAAATGGGATACAAACTAATGAGAGTATTAGAATTGACAGGTTTCGCTTCTTTAGGAGATTGGAAATATAGAGGACAATCTACGACATTTGTATATGGAGATAATCAAAATTACTTAGATACTACAAGCGAAAACCTTGATAAATTGAAAGTAGGAGATGCTGCACAAACACAATTTGGATTAGGTATGAATTATAAAGTCATAAAGAGTATTTCTGTTAATGCAAATTATCGCTATCAAGGAGATTTATATAGTTCAAGAGTTAGTTCTGTAGTTGATGATACATCAACAAGAGGATCTGGTAATTTAAAATTGCCTTCATACAATTTAATGGATGCTGGTATTTCTTGGGAGCATAAATTAACAGATAGAAATAAATTAACTTTACGTTTCAACGTAAACAATGTATTTAACCACATTTATATTTCTGAAGCAACTACAAACTATCAAGCAGATTACAAAGGAGCTGATACATATAAAGGAATTAACGTAAACAACCAAGTTTATTTCGGATACGGAAGAACATGGAATGCTTCTGTTAAAATTACTCTTTAAGATTAATAAAACTTATTATATTATGAAAGCGGACTTATTTTTAAGTCCGCTTTTTTTGGTGCTTGCTGTAAATTAATAAGTTAAATGATATAATTATATAAATTTTAGTTTGTACTGGTTCTAAATAAATTAGTTTATTGTATATTTATACATTTAATGCTGTATATTAATTCTTAAATATTTTTATATCTCTAATTATTAATAAAATATTGTATAAAATTTATATTGTTTTTTTATAATTAATGTAATTATGTGGTTAAAATATTATTATATGCACTTAAAAGAATGGTAAGTGTTAAATTTATTTAAAATTGATTTTTTAAGTAATAATTATTCTTAATTAACATAACGTTTGTAGTCGTTTTAACATATATACACCTCAACTTTGCAGCGGTAAACATTTAAACTATTTCATAAGATGAGGTTAAACTCAATGAAGCTTTTATTAGTAGGAGCTTTCGCCTTTACGGCATCATTATCTTTCGCTCAAGTTGTTGAACCAACAGATTCTACAAAGGTTGAACAAGACGAAAATGTATCTTTAAGTGAAACTTTAATCATTGGTAAAGGTGTAATCGACTTACAAGAAGATCGTAAAACACCTATTGCAGCAACTACAATCACAAAAGAAGTTATTGAACAAAAAGTTGGTGCTAATGATATTACACAAGCATTTGTTAACACACCATCTGTTTATGTTGCAGGACAAGCAGGAGGTTTTGGAGATTCTCGTATTATTACACGTGGTTTCGATCAATCAAATACAGCTTTCTTATTGAATGGACAACCAATCAATGGAATGGAAGATGGTAAAATTTATTGGTCAAACTGTAATCTTCCCCTTGTTAGGAACATTTAAAAGTATAGTTTTC
>NZ_JAOCHX010000047.1:0-20581 GCF_029843245.1 Empedobacter sp. GD03739
TATTCACTAATTATTGAAGGAGTTATTGTTGAATCTCTTATAATTAGTGTATCATTAATTTTAATATGGTCATCATTAATAATCACCGAGTCTATATCATTTTTCTTATTAAGCTCAGTAGAATTGGTCTTACATGACAATAATAATGTAAGTATCATTAATGTTAAATATTTCATGAAATTGATTTATATAAAATTAGAATTAATATCTGAATACTAATTCTAATTCATATTATTATTTTTTTGTATATTTGCACCTCAAATTTGTAAAACGGGACGAGTTCCCCAAATAATTAGTTATACTATGGCTACAAGAATTAGATTACAAAGACATGGTCGTAAAGGAAAACCATTCTTTCACATCGTAGTTGCTGACTCAAGAGCAAAACGTGATGGTCGTTTCATCGAAAAATTAGGTACTTACAACCCAATTACTAACCCTGCAACTGTAGAATTAAATGTTGATTCTG
The DNA here is from genome assembly GCF_029843245.1 of Empedobacter sp. GD03739. Taxonomy (NCBI): domain Bacteria; kingdom Pseudomonadati; phylum Bacteroidota; class Flavobacteriia; order Flavobacteriales; family Weeksellaceae; genus Empedobacter; species Empedobacter sp. GD03739. The sequence goes on from NZ_JAOCHX010000047.1 coordinate 470, forward strand.
CTGTAAAATGGTTACAAACTGGTGCTGAGCCTACAAATACTGCTAAAGCTTTATTATCTTACAAAGGTGCTTTTATGAAAAAACACTTATTAGGTGGTGTTGCTAAAGGTGCGTTTTCTCAAGAAGAAGCTGACAAACGTTTTGAAGCTTGGTTAGAAGCTAAAGGTGCAAAAGTTCAAGCTAAAAAAGACGGTTTAACTTCAGGTGCTGCTGCTGCTAAAGCTGCTGCATTAGAAGCTGAAAAAGCTGTTAATGAAGCTCGTGTAAAAGCTGCTCAGGAAGCTGAAGCTGCTGCACAAGTTGAAGAAACTCCTGCTGAAGAAGCAGAAGGTACAACTGAAGAAGTTGCTACAGAAGAATAATTTTTAAGTTCAGAGACGTTCCAAATGACAAAAAATGATTGCTACTATTTAGGTAAAGTTACAAAGAGACATGGTTTCAAAGGTAATTTAATCATTCACTTGGATACAGACGAACCAGAATTATACGATACTTTGGAAGCAGTGTTCATCGAGCAAGATGGTACACTGGTTCCATTTTTTTTCGAAACTTCTCAGCCTTATCAAGGCACAAAATTATTAGTAAAGTTTGAAGATGTTGAAGACGAAGATGTCGACAAATTAATCAATCGCGAACTTTATTTACCTCTAAAATCATTACCAGAACTTTCTGGAACAGATTTTTATTATCACGAAATAGTTGGTTTCACTATTTATGATCAAACAAATACAGAAGTTGGTACAATAAAATCTGTAAATGATTCTGCAGCGCAAGCTTATTTCGAAGTAGATGCGAATGGAAAAGAAATCTTAATTCCGATGATTGACGAATGGATTCTTGAAGTTAATCGCGAAGAAAAAGCAATGCTTATTCAAATTCCAGACGGATTATTAGAAATTTATTTGGGGTAATTATTTAAATATCCTAGTTTTTTCAAATCATTTCTGTCTTCAATTTTGATTAAATTTCCTTCTTTTAATACATAATTTTTAGTCGAAATATTTAGCACATATTCATACTGATGATCAGATATAATAATTCCTTTATGATTTGATTGTTCAATAATTTGTCGAGAAATATTATCTATCATTAATGGTGATAATCCAGCAAAAGGCTCATCTAAAATACAAAAACTTGACGTCGAATATAGATAAATTTTCACTTGTAAATATCGTTGTTGACCATAAGAAGTATTTTTAACTCTATGTTTTAAAATATTCATTATCAAATCGTCCTCTAAGAATTTTATTTTTATTCTTTCTTCATCTATAAACAAATCAATTAGAGTTTTTACTTTAATATTTTGAGGAAAATGATTGAATTGAGTTACAAACGCTAAACCATCTTTTACTTCAAACGTATTTTTCTTAACTTCACCATTAATTCGAACAAATTTATTTTCAGAAGAAATTGAACCAAAAATAACATCAAAAAGTGTTGATTTACCACTTCCATTTCTACCTATAATAGAAACGATTTCACCTTTTTTAACTTGAAAAGAAATATTTTTTAAAATATTATTTCCATTAAAAGACTTTTGAATACTATCTACTTCCAGGAATAAATCCTTCATACAAATACAAGATTAAAAAAGAAATTGATAAAGTTAATCCTAAAGAAAAAAAATACAATTTTCTTAATGAAAATCTAAAATTATAGTAAAAATATAATTCATGTTTTCTATAAAATTTATAAAAAAGAAAGGATGTAATTTCTGAAATAATAGCTATAATAATTATTGAATTCATATATATAACTGGTCCAAAAACACAACCAATTAATATGCTCCATATCAAGAACACGACTAAATTAACTTTATAAAATTCACAAAATACTCGTAATCTTTTCATTACTCTTCAAATTTTTGAATTAAATGTACTCAATTTTCAAAAAACAATCACTCAATTTTTATTGTCAATTTCGTACCTTTGCAAACTCAATCGTAATTAAAAAATGGAAGAAGAAAAAAAATCATTGAATTTTATTGAGCAAATCATTGAAGATGATTTAGCCAACGGGATGCCAAAAGAAAATTTACGTTTTCGTTTCCCACCAGAACCAAATGGTTATTTGCATATCGGGCATGCAAAAGCAATCTGCTTAAACTTCGGTTTAGGACAGCGTTACAATGCACCTGTAAACTTACGTTTTGATGACACTAATCCTGACAAAGAAGAGCAAGAATTCGTAGATTCTATCCGCGAAGATGTGAAATGGTTAGGTTTCGAGTGGGCAGAAGAACGCTATGCTTCTGATTATTTCCAGCAGCTTTACGATTGGGCTGTTCAATTAATTAAAGAAGGAAAAGCGTACATCGACGACCAATCTTCGGAAGTAATTAATGAACAACGTAAAACACCTTTTGAACCTGGAATCGAGTCTCCTTTCAGAAATCGTTCTGTTGAAGAAAATTTAGATCTTTTCGAACGAATGAAAGCGGGAGAATTTGAAGAAGGTACACATGTTTTACGTGCAAAAATTGACATGACTTCTCCTAATATGAACATGCGCGACCCTGTTATGTATCGTATTTTGAAACGTCCTCATCACCGCACTGGCGATACATGGAAAATGTACCCAATGTACGATTGGACGCACGGAGAATCTGATTATATCGAAGGAATTTCTCACTCATTATGTTCGTTAGAATTCAAAAATCATCGTGATTTATATGAATGGTATGCGAATAATGTTGAGTTGCCAAATCAACCTCAAAAACCAAAACAACGCGAATTTGCTCGTGGTAATGTTTCGTACATGATTACAAGTAAACGTAAGTTGATGAAATTGGTTCAAGAAGGGGTTGTAACAGGTTGGGACGATCCACGTATGCCTACAATTTCAGGTTTGCGTCGTCGCGGTTACACACCAGAGTCTATCAAGAATTTCTGGAATACAGCCGGTGTTGCAAAACGTGATAATGTATTGGATATTTCGTTATTAGAATTTTCTGTTCGTGATCATTTAAATAAAATTGCTCCTCGTGTTTTTGCTGTCATTGATCCTGTAAAAGTTATCATCGAAAATTATCCTGAAGGGCAAGTGGAGGAATTAGAAATTGAGAATAACCCAGAAGATGAAACTGCTGGAACTCGTATCGTTCCTTTTACTCGTGAAATCTATATCGAACGTGAAGATTTTATGGAAGAAGCGCCTAAAAAATTCTTCCGTTTATCATTAGGAAACGAAGTTCGTTTGAAAGGTGCGTATTTCATTAAAGCTGAAAGAGTAGAAAAAGATGCTGAAGGAAATATCACCACAATTTATGCAACTTACGATCCTGAAACGAAGTCTGGAAGCGGAACTGAAGCTTCTAAACGTAAAGTAAAAGGTACATTACATTGGGTTTCTGCAACAGAAAATATTCCAATCGAAGTGCGCGAATATGACCGTTTATTTACAGTTGAATCTCCTGATGCAGAGAAAGATGTTGACTTTTTACAATTTGTCAATCCAAACTCTTTAACTGTAAAAGAAGGTTTTGCTGAGCCTGCTTTGAAAGAAGCTAAAGTCGAGGATAAATTCCAATTTCAACGCATTGGATATTTTGCTTTAGATCGTGATTCTTCTACAGAAAAATTAATTTTCAATAGAACAGTTACGCTTAAAGATACTTGGGCAAAAGTCAATAAATAAAAAATCTATTTTATTAAATATCAAGCTCGAACAAATTTGTTCGAGCTTTTTTTATTATATTGTAAAATACAAAATCAATCCCTTATATAAATGGATTACTTAGAGAATAAAAATTCGATAAAAAACTGGAATGAAGATGATCGTCCTCGCGAAAAATTAGCTTTAAAAGGGCGTTCGTCACTTTCTGATACCGAATTGTTAGCGATTATCATGGGAAGTGGAAATCGTGATGAATCCGCTGTAGAGTTAGCAAAACGAATCTTAAATTCTGCAAACAATAATTGGAATGAATTAGCAAAATATTCAATTGTAGATTTATGCAAATTCAAAGGAGTTGGAGAAGCAAAAGCAATTTCGATAATCACAGCAATGGAAATTGGAAGAAGACGAAATTCGCAAGAGATTTTAGAACGCGACAAAATTACTTCAAGCAAAGACGCAGCCATAATTTTACAACAACAAATTGGTGATTTACCAAACGAAGAATTTTGGGTAATGTTTCTCAATCAAGGAAATCGAATCATTAAAACTGAGCAAATTTCACGAGGTGGAATTAATCAAACCGCTGTCGATATTCGAGTAATTTTTAAACGTGCCTTAGAGTTAATGGCAACTGGAATGATACTTTCTCACAATCATCCTTCTGGAAATCTTACTCCAAGTCAGTCTGATATACACATTACTCGAAAAATAAAAGAAGGTGCCACTCTTTTAGATATTCAAGTTTTAGATCACATTATTGTTTCTCAAAAAGATTTTTATTCATTTGCGGATGATGGTCTAATTTGATATCTTTAAGCTTTATTGAAAACTATTTTGAGTCAAAAAATCATCATATTTACAGAAAAAATAACGAATCGAATTGAATATATTTTCGATTTTATTTTTCATAATTTTTCTGGAATTGACTACAAAACGACTACAGATTTTGATGAGTTTTCACAATCAATTTTACCAAAAATCAACTTTTCAAATCAATTTTTAGAAAATGAAATCAATTATAAAGTTGATGATATTTTATTGGAAACTACCATTCAAGAAAATGTTGATTATTCAATTTTAAACGAATTTGGGAAATGTTTTTATTGGCTTTCTCGTTATGAAGAATACATTGCAAAACCAGAAAAATTTGATAAACACAATCGTTTTTTAGGTTCGGATTTAGATTATTCGAAACCAATTGTAGATGAAATTTGTATTGAAATTCAAAAAAAGATAAAGTCTAAATTTCCTGAAATTTATTTTAAACAGAGAGTTTTCAAACAGATTAATACTCATGACGTAGATTATGCATGGAAATATCTTCATCATTCTCCTAAAATAAAATTTGGTTCACTTTCAAAGAAAATTTTAAAAGGTGATTTCAAAGAATTTCAGAATCAAATCAAAATTTTAAATCAGCAAAAAAAAGATCCTTACGATACATTTGATTATTTGAAAGTTTTAGCTGAAAAACATCAAATCGAAACAGTTTTCTTTTGGTTATTGGGCGATTATTCTACTTTCGATAAAAATCATCATTGGAAAAATAATGCTCAAAAAAATTTAATAAATAACATTTCAACTTGGGCAAAAATTGGAATTCACCCTTCTTATCAATCTAATTTTGATGAAAATAAATTAACAATTGAAATTAATCGATTAGAAAAAATTAGCAATCAACCGATAAAAAAATCACGTCAACATTTCATTAAATTGAATTTCCCTTACACTTATCAACAATTGTTAATAAATGAAATTTTGGAAGATTACACCATGGGATTCCCACATCAATTAGGCTTTAGAGCTGGAACATCTACTCCATTCAAATGGTTTGACTTATCAAGAAATCAACAAACATTGTTAAAAATATATCCTTTTGTCGCAATGGATGTTACATTGAAAAATTATTTAAAATTAACACCGCAACAAGCTTTAGAGGAAATAAAACGATTGAAACAAACAATTAAAGCCACAAACGGAACGTTTATAACATTATTCCACCAATCAAACTTGAACGAAGATTGGACTGAATGGCGAAAAGTTTACGAAAGTATTTTTAAATGATAAAAAGAGTTTCTCGAAAAAAATTAGATGTTAATAAATATACCGAATGTCTCAACAAATCGGTGAATTACCGCATTTATGCCGAAGTTTTTTATTTGGATGCTTTAGTTGAAAACAATTGGGATTGTTATGTTTTGAACGATTATGAAGCCATAATGCCTTTGCCATATACAAAAAAAATTGGTATAAAATTTATTACACAACCAATTTATTGTCAACAATTAGGAGTTTTTCATCAAGAAAATTTCTCAAAAGAAACTTTTCAACTTTTTGAGAAAAAACTACATCGAAATTTAGTGAGAGCTTATGCTTTTAATGAGGAAAATACAGAGATGTTTGAACCGAAGGGACAGAAAAAGGTTAATTATATTTTAGATTTGAATCAAGATTATGAAATTTTATTTTCAAATTACAGTAGAAATAGAAAAAATGAAATTCGTAAAGTAGAAAAATCCAATTATAACATTGAAAAAGTTACTCAATTAAATCGATTTTTCAAAATAAATTCATCTTATGAATATTTGATCGCAAATAATTTAATAAACTATTCGCAAGAAAAAATTCAAAGTTTATTTAATCAAAAAATTATTAATATTTATGAAATTTTTGATCAAGAAGAAAATTTAATTGGTTGTCAACTAATCATGATTTCTAAAAATCGAGTTTATAATTTTGCTTTTGCAAGAAATAAGAATTCAAAAAGTAATTTTGGATCAGCTTACATAATAGATTACATTATCAAAAACTTTTCTAATTCAGAATTAACACTTGATTTCGAAGGTTCTATGATTCCTTCTATAGCTAAATTTATGCAAGGTTTTGGTGCTATAAAAAATCATTATACAAACTATTCTAATTTAGACTTTTTGACAAAGAAAAATTAATTCACGATAGCCATTTCCAACAGAAAGTTTCTTTGCTAAATTATGATCAATTTTATTTCGATAATCTATTTTTTCGACAATTATATTTTCACGTTTTAATCTTTCTTGAAAGTCCTGTCCATGCAATCTCAATAAATCTTTTTCGCCATAATTTTTTAATCGTTCTTCTTCTGTCTTAAATTCAGCATTTTCAAACGTATTATTTATTGGATGAATAGGAGTTTGAATCAAAGCTTTTCCTCCTTTTTTTAGAACGCGAAACAATTCATCAATTGCCTTTTTTTCGTTTGGAATATGCCCTAAAACATGACAACAAATTATATAATCAAATGTGTTATCAGGATAATTTATTGAAGTAATATCCATTTCTTCATCAGCAAGATTAATGTTAATATCAGCATTGATATAACGTAAATTATCGGTCTGTTTAAAAATATTTTTCAATGCGTCTTCTGGAGCAATATGCAATAATTTATTCGGTTTAACCAATAAATCTGTTTCATTTTTTATAAACTCTAACAAAACTCTTGTCCTTTCTAATGAACCACAATTTGGACATTCAGCATTTTCTCGGTTATCTATACCGTTTGATTTATCCAAAAACTTAGAAAAAGATTGTTCGCAACAATTACAATAAAAATTATTTCCTTTCAGAAATAATCCATTCAATTTCTTTAAATTTTTTCTATTATTAATTCTTATCTTTTCGGAAAATATTTTTTTATAAAATGTTTTAATTGCATTCATTACTTACAAACGTTAAGACTGCTATTTTATGATATTAAATTTATTCAAAAAAAATATATTTCCTTTTTACCATACAGTTTCAGATAAAAGATTAATTCATATCGATCAATTATATCCATTAAAATCTATTGATCAATTTCAACGTGAATTAGATTTTTTTCAGAAAAATTATGTCAATATTTCTATGATTGAATTAATTGATTTATACGAAAAAAATGGTTCTATTCCTCAAGAAAATTACTTTCATCTTAGTTTTGATGATGGTTTGAAACAATGTTACTCTATAATTGCTCCAATATTAAAAGAACGAAATTTAGATGCAACTTTTTTTATCAATCCAAATTTTATTGACAATCAAGAAGTTTTTTATCGGTATAAAGTTGCTTTCATTTTAGAAAACATTACAGACAATAACCTTAAAAAAGAACTTTTAAATTATTCTATTCATGATCTTAAAAAAATTAATTCATTAATTTTAAAACAAGAAATAAAACTAAATGATGTTGAAATTTATTTGAATGAAAATGAAATTAAAGCATTAATTCATCAAGGATTTACAATTGGTGCACATTCGATGAATCATCCTTATTATCGCGATATTTCTTTCGAGCAACAACTTTTAGAAACGAACGAAAGTTTAGATTTTATCCAACAAAAGTTTAATTTAGATTATCGAGTTTTTTCTTTTCCTTTTACAGATGACGGCGTTTCTAAAAACTTTTTTAATACTATAAAATCCGATTTTACATTTGGTACAGCTGGAATAAAAGATGATGAATTTTCAACAAATATTCAGCGACTTCCGATGGATAATTGTATTTCTAATCCTGCAATTTTTGTCCAAAAAAATCGTTATAAATTTTATATTCAGAAACTACTACAGAAGCATGTTGTTTCTCATTAATTAATTTTTAAATCTATAGAAAAAATTCTCTTTGGATTATCGTAAAGTTTAAGAATATTTCCTTCATAATTCTTTGGTGTATAAATAGCACACATTGTATTTTCTACATGATATAGATTTTTATGAAATTGTTTAGGAACTCCTTTTATAATTGCATTCAATATTTCAAAACGTATCTTTTCTGGCGAGAATGCATAATCATGCCAAATAACGATAGAGTTTTCATGAATCAGATGTTCAAAAACATTTTTTGTATCCGAAACTACAAAATCAAAACGATGATTTCCATCGATAAAAATTACATCAAATTTTTTATTCAATCCTGAAAAATCAAATTTAGTCGAGTCTCCTAAATGTTGTTTTATTTTAGATTTATCTTTTATAAAAAAACCATGTGCATTTTCATAATCTTGTGAAAAGTTATACGTTTTATAATCCTTTGTATCTAAATCTAACGTATTCAAATCATCAGCAACATCAATCAAATTAACAATACTTTCTCCTCTCCAAGTTCCAATTTCGAAATATTTACATTGTTCAAATTCTTTACACGCATTTTTCAGCAGTAATAAATCTGTAATCAAAGAACCGCCATCTAAAAAAGCAACTGTATCTAATTTTCCGTCAAAATTTGGAAATAATTGATCTAAAGAAACTTGATTTAGTCCTTTCTTATAATGATTTGGCGTTTTCTTTTCCCAATTTTCATTTTGGTCAATGATAATATTTAATAACCAAGGATTCTTACAAATTTGAAAAAATCCATTTATAAATTTTGATATTTTTTTTGATAATGACATTTTTAAATACTTATTAAACAAATAATATGCGTATAATCCAGAAATTAAGAAAGTTATTAACATACCTAAAGCTGCTCCTTCTATTCCATAAAAAGGAATTAATAGCGCATCAAAAATAACTAAACAAACAATTGAGAGGATTGATACTCTTACATTCCAATCTGATCTTCCTATTGTACTATTCAAGTTAATGTATAATACTCTAAACAACATTGCTAAAACAACTGCTATTGTTGCAATAAAAAAAACTGTACCACCAGTTAAATAACTTTTATTGAAAAATAACTCGATTATAAAATCTCTAAGAAAATAACTTCCTAAAAGAATACTAATTCCTATAGGAATGAATAGCTTATAATAATTTTTTATATAAAATTTCAGAAAATCCTTGTTCTGACTATTTTTAATAATTCGAGGAAAATCGGTTTGAAATAATATAGTCGGAATAAATAATAAATTCATAGGCAAAAGAATCGCAACTTTATACAAAGCAATATCTTTATCTGTCATAAAAATCGCAATCATTCCAATATCAATCGAAAACAATAACTCTGAAGCGAAATAAGCCAAAGATTCCATTCTTCCATATTTCCACATCATTTTCCAATTCATTTCACTTAAACCACTTATTGATTGTTGTAAAATTGTTTTAGAATAGAAAAATAAACTAATAAAAGGTGTAATCGCCAGCGAAATCATATAACCAATTGCTCCAAAGTTGATGGTTAAGAAAAATGTAAAAATCAGTCCCAAACAGTTAATCAATATATTTAATGAAGCAAACTTTTTATTAAAACCATTTATACGATAATCAATTGTAAGATGTGATTGGAAAAATAAGCCCAAAAGACGAACAGAAAACAAGAGAATAATCCACAATAAATGATCAAATTTTATGGCATAAAAATTAGCAATTACAATAAAAAGACTACATAAAATAAGCTGATTAATAACACCATTTCTAAATAATTTTCGACTTAGGTCTTTACGTGTTTGTTCATTTTCTTCACCAGCACCAAATTTCATCAAAACCTGTAATGAACCTAATCCATTCCATGGCGTAACAAACCCAATGATAGATGCGATAAGTGTTATACGACCAAATTCATCTTGAGGAATCATTTTTACAATGAAAATGGTATTAATCAACATCACTAATTTTTCTACCACAAAAGATAAAAAAACGTAAAAACCATTGTTTTGTAAAAAGGATTGTATGAATTTGATTAAATCTTTCATTCTAAAACTTTCGTGTAGACATCATCAAATTGTTGAGCAATTTCTTCCTTAGAAAAATTATTCAAAACATAATTATTTAATTCCTTTGGTGTTGCAAATTCATAACCTTCTATCACCTCAACCATTGCTTTATAAAGTGCTGATTCATCATTTTTATTCACAATAAATCCAAAATTATTTGGCATAAATTCTTTAATTCCACCAACATCACTTGCGATAACAGGAATTCCCGAAGCAAAAGCTTCTATTTGTACACAAGGTTGATTTTCATAATTACTAAAAAGTACAAAACAATTCACATTTTTCATCTTTTGATTCACTTCAAAATGTTGTAATCGCCCAAAAGATTTTACAAAAGCAGACAAATTATTTTCTTCAACAAAATTATTAATCAAAGTTAAATCTCCATTTCCTCCAATCTGAAATTCAAAATTATAGCCATTATCAACTAACTTTTTAACAACATTCAACATTCCTAAAATATTTTTATGTTCATTTTCTAAATGCGAAAGATGTAAAAAAGTTATTCTTTTTATTTTACAATCTTCTTTTACCGAAAACAATTCTACATCCACAACATTTGGAATAATTTTTACAATTGTTATAGGATAAATTTTAAGTATTTTCTGTGCTAAATCATTTGAAACAGGCGTTAAAACATCTACCTTTCTAAGTATTTTTTTAATTAAAAACTTCTTGTAAAATGGAAATGAAATAAAACGTTCTGGAGAAAATCCTGTCCAATGCTCTGTTAAAACTATTGGTTTTTTGTATTTATTTTTCAAAAATAAAGCAACTAAACCTGCCGGATAAACAACATTGAGATGAATTATATCAAAATTATTAATCAAAGAAACTCCTTTCAGAAAAGCTATAAATTGTTTGATTAAATTAAACGGGCGAAAAAAAGATGGTTTAAAATAAACAATTATTTCTCTTACATTTTGGTTGATAGAATCATCTATTTCAAAATTAGATTTTAAATTTTCATCTTTTACTGCATGAACAAGCGTCACATTATTTAAAGTAGAGATAGAACGTAAATGGCGCTGAATAAAATCTCCATTATCTAAAAAAATTCTACTCGGATACCAAGATGCTAAAGCTAAAATATTTTTTCTCGAATTATTCACCTAACTTTTTATAACGTTTCAGTTCTTTCATTACAAAGTAAAGTTGAACCAAATAGCCCATTCCTGCAAAGAAAGAATATAGAGATAACGTCAAAAGTATGTTTTTATTTAGTCCGCCAATCACACAAGTAATCAATGTGACGAAAACCAAATAAATATTGAAGTATAGTGCGTAATGATTTTTCTTGATAACCACGACTATTTGCTGAATAGGATTCATTGCAGAACGACACAAAATCCAAAATGAAAGTATCCACGTCATAATATGCAGGCCTCGCCATTCTGGTCCAAGCATCCACTCGAGAATAAAAATTCCGATACAATTCATCAACAAAAGAAAAACAGCAATTGCTCCAACGTTGTACAGTACCACTTTTTTCGATAAATCATATAATTGATGCGAACGATGATCAATCATTGCAGCAGATTTCTGAAAGAAAACTTTCGACATCGAATTGGAAAGTAATGTCAAAGGAACAACCAAAATTTTAGCTGAATTTCCCACAAAAGCTACATCTTCTTTCATAAAATAAATCGCAATCATAATTGGTAACAAATTGTTCGCAATTGCATTCAACGATTCTGAGGGTAATGTATATTTTAGGATTTCTTTGTTCTTAGAAATTGTTCGTTTAGCCAACCCAAAATCAATCGAAGAAAATCGTCCTTTTGTAATTGAAAAATAATATGCACAAGACAAAATAGTTCCGAAAATTGTTCCATAAATCAATCCTGTTTCTTTGTAGCCTATCCAATAAAAAATGAACTGAAAAAAAACCGAAAACAACGCATTAATCACAAATCCAGTCGAAATACTTTTGAATAATTTATACTTTGTAAACAACGTATTTTGTACATTGTTCCAAGCTGTAAATACCCCTGCAATACAACTTAAGAAAACAATAAATAAGGAAGTTTTGAATGTGAAAATTTCTTCTAAAATAGCATAACCTAAAAAGAATAGAATCGTTACAATACTACTCACTAATAATAAGGTTGTGAACAAATTTCGAATCGCTTTTGATGATTTCGAAATCACGAAAATATTCTCTAAACGAAACGTTGTCAAAATAGAAAGAATGGCCACAAAACTCAAAAAAGCATTATACGTTCCCGACGCTTCTGGACCATAAATTCGAGCCAAAATAATTCCGCCAATAAACATAATCACTTGCGCAATTGTGTTACCTGCCAACAAAGACAAAACACCTTTGGCATTCTTCGTTTTAAATTTTTCTAACTTCGCTTTCAATTGATATTTTCTTCATCAGCAAATCTACATAAAATCCTTAGCTTTGCATTTATGAACACAATAAAACACGTTTTTTTCGATCTTGATAACACACTTTGGGATTTCAGAAAAAATGCAAAATTCGCGCTAGATGAGCTTTACAAAAAGTATGATGTAGAAAATAGATATGGTTTTACATTCGAGGAATTTCATCCATTCTATCACGATAGCAATGAAGGACTTTGGGCTTTGATTCGTGACAAAAAAATTACAAAAGAAGAATTACGTGCACGTCGTTTCAAAGAAGCTTTCGATAATCTTGGAATTGATAATGATGCTTTAGCAAAGATTTTTGAAGAAGAATACATGGAAACGATTACCAATTATAATGAAGTCGTGGATGGCGCGATGGAATTATTGGATTATTTGAAGCCAAAATATAAACTACATATTATCACAAATGGTTTTATCGAAGTTTCGAAACGTAAAATTGAAACATCAGAATTAAATGGTTATTTTGATACGGTGACTTATGCAGACGAAATCAAAATCTTGAAACCTGATCCTCGTATTTTTTCTTTGGCAATGGAAAAATCTGGTGCAAAAAAGGATGAATCTATTTATATTGGAGATGATTGGATTGCAGATGCTGTTGGTGCAAAAGCTTTCGGAATGTCGGCTATTTTCTTTGATCGATTAGATGATAATTTTTCGATGGATGATGTTCCTACTATTACACATTTAGATGAAGTAAGAGAATATTTATAAACTTAAGGTTCAGAAATTCTGAACCTTTTTTTATGTCGAAAAAAAATCTATTTTTGATAAAAATTACTCAACACTTATGAATTTAAACAACCTAAAATTTCCGCTTGATATAAAGTTTCATATTGCAACTTTTTCCAATGATTTTTCTGTAACGGACGCTAATAATCAACCTGTGTTTTATGTACGCGAAAAAATTCTTTCGTGGCGAGACGTGATTAAAATCTACCGTGATTCATCGAAAAAAGAAGAACTTTTTCAACTTCGTTCGAATAAAATCATCGATTTTCAACAAACTTTTACCATTACAGATGCGAACGGAAATGTTGTTGGTAAAGCAAAACGAAAAACTTTCAAATCCTTTTGGAAAGCGACTTTTCATATTTACGACGCAAATGATAATCATTTATTTACAATCAACGAACGTAGTGGTTTTACACGTATGATGGACGGAATGGTTGGAGAAATTCCCGTTGTAGGATTTTTCTCCGGTTATATTTTCAATCCAAAATATGTTTTAACTGATTTACAAGGAAGAGAAATGATGGAAGTATCAAAAGAACCTTCATTCTTTGGACGAAAATTTAAACTAAATCAATATCAATCAACTGAAAATGATACACTTTTTGTTTTGAGTTTTATGATGATGCTCATAAGCGATAGAGATAGAGGATAATTTTATTAAAAAATATTTGCAGATTCAAAAATAGTCTTTATATTTGCAGTCCAAAATAAGAACAATAGTTTCTTATCAGGAATGGCCGAGTGGCGCAACTGAATAGCGCACTTGATTACGGCTCAAGAGGTTACAGGTTTGAATCCTGTCTCGGTCACAAAAGCAAAAGCTCATCAAGATTTGATGAGCTTTTTTTATTTTAATACACTTCTGTTTCTTGTGGAATTTCTTCTACTTTTTGAGATTTTTTTGTCATAAAGAATATACAATTCCCAAACCACGTGAACCAAAAAATATAAAATCCGAAATGGAACGTCTTTTTCAATAAACGATGCGAGGTTTCAGTAAAATCGTAATAGCAATAAATTAATCCAATAATTCCCATAAAAAGGAAAATGAGAGGCAATAACAAACGTTTAAAACGTTTCGTTGTTTTCTCATTCCAAATGGATAATACGATAAAAATAACAGCTTGTATAGCGAATAATAACAAGGCTGTTTTCCACCACGATTTCAGGATCGTATATTCGTTGTAAATAATTGTGATTCCTATTTTACCGATGAATGACATTTTCGAGATCATTATTCCAGAAAGTAAAGAGGAAAATGCCAATATGAGAAGATGTATAATTTTGTTTTTCATTTTAATTAAAATATAAGAAAGCAACACCAAATATTAATCCAATTAGAATTAACAAACCTACTACTGCATTATAAATTTATGCCAACCTGATTCATTTTGAGAAAATTCCTCAAAATTTAACTTTGGATTAAATAGTTTTAAAATAATATATCGAACTCGTATTCCAAAAATTTCTATTATAAGTTCACTAATCGCAATAAAAATTATTTCAAAAATAGCTTGCATATAAATAAATTTACAATCTAATATAAAACAAAAAAGCCTTGCAAATGCAAGGCTTTAAATATTTTGATGAATAATTTTCTTATAAATTTATTGAGAAATCCATTAATTTATTGAATTCTTTCAAACGTTCAGCTAAACCATCACGTGTTAAAGCTCCTAATGATTCTGTTCCAAATTTTTCACATGTTACAGATGCTAATGCAGATCCGTAAACAATTGCACGTTTCATGTTATCGAAAGAAAAATCGTTTGTTTTTGCTAAGTATCCAGAGAAACCACCTGCGAATGTATCTCCAGCTCCTGTTGGATCGAAAACATCTTCTAATGGTAAAGCTGGTGCAAAGAAAACTTGTTCTTCTTGGAATAATAAAGCTCCGTGCTCACCTTTTTTGATGATAACTGTTTTTGGCCCGAATGTCATAATTTTTTTAGCTGCTTTCACTAAACTATATTCACCTGACATTTGACGCGCTTCTTCATCATTAATAGAAATTACATCAACATCTTTGATTACATCCATTAACTCATTCCAAGCACAATCCATCCAAAAGTTCATTGTATCTAAAACAACCAAACCTGGACGATTATCTAATTGTGTCAACACTCCTTTTTGTACCAATGGATGTAAATTTCCTAACATCAAAACGTCTGGAGATTTGCGATCTTGAGGAACAACTGGATTGAAAGTTTCTAAAACATTCAATTCTGTTGCTAACGTATCACGTGTGTTCAAATCGTTGTGGTATTTACCTTCCCAAAAGAATGTTTTTCCTTCTTTTACGATTTCTAAACCATCTAAATTAATTCCTTTTGAAATTAATAAATCGATGTATTCTTGTGGAAAATCTCCACCAACAACTGAAACGATTGCAGTATCCACGCCCAATAAAGAAGACGCCATACCGATATATGTAGCGGCACCACCTAAGATTTTATCTGTTTTCCCGAAAGGAGATTCTAATTTATCAAAGGCAACTGTACCAACTGTTAATAAACTCATTTTATATTCTTAATTAAATAGTTTGCAAATATATAGAACTTTTAAGAAATAAGTGCATTCGCTAAATCAACAAAAGCAACTTCAGTTTGTTCTCCCGAAATCATATCTTTTACCGTCGCTTTTTGCTCTGCAATTTCTTTTTCACCTAAAAGAATTACTTTCTTAATTCCTTTTTTATCAGCATATCCCATCTGCTTTTTCATTTTTGCTTCATCAGGATAAACCTCTGTATTAATTCCACTTTGGCGTAATTGTTTCACCAATTTCATCGCTTCTGTCGCTTCATTATTTCCAAAATTAATGAACAACGCTTGAATATTTGTTGAATCTTCTAAAGCTGGGAATAAATTATTTTCTTCTAAAACTAAATATGTACGATCTAATCCGAAAGAAATTCCAACTCCAGAAATATCTTTTAATCCAAAAATCCCTGTCAAGTCATCGTAACGACCACCTCCACCAATAGATGAAGAGAATTCTCCGATTTTTGCTTTCACTTCGAAAATAGCTCCTGTATAATAATCTAAACCTCTAGCTAATGTTAAGTTCAACACTAATTCAGCAGATTGTAAACCAATAGTTGTTGTATTTTCAAAAACAAATTCTAATTCTTCAATTCCTTTTAATCCAGTTTCTGAAGATTTTAAAATTTCTTTTAATTGAGCAAATTGTGTTTTATAATCTCCATTCATTGAGAATAAAGGTGATAAAATTTCAATCGCAGAATCAGAAATTCCTTTTCCACGCATTTCTTCTTTTACCGCTTCTTCTCCAATTTTATCCAACTTATCTAAAGCCACAGTAAAATCAATCAATTGAGCCGAAATATCTGCTACTTCTGCTAAACCTGATAAAATTTTACGGTTGTTGATATGAATTTCAACTGGCGTTTTTAATTCTGTAAAAACTGAATCATATAATTGTACAAAATCAACTTCTTGCAACAACGAATCCGAACCTACAACATCCGCATCACATTGAAAAAACTCACGGAAACGACCTTTTTGAGGACGATCTGCACGCCAAACTGGTTGAATTTGGTAACGTTTGAAAGGAAATGTAATTTCATTCTGATGTTGCACCACATAACGTGCGAAAGGCACAGTTAAATCATAACGTAACGCTTTTTCAGAAATTTGAGAAATTACTTTTTGACTATTTCTATCTGTTAACAATTGCTCATCAACTTTTGCTAAATAATCGCCAGAATTCAAAATCTTGAAAATTAATCGATCTCCTTCTTCTCCATATTTACCTGTTAAAGTTGATAAATTCTCGAATGATGGAGTTTCGATTGGAGAAAATCCGAATAACACGAATTGTTTCTTAATCGTATTGATAATATATTGACGACGATTCACTTCTAAAGGCGAGAAATCTCTTGTCCCTTTTGGAATCGATGGTTTTTGAATTGCCATTTTTCTAAATCTTTCTTTTAAAGATGCAAAAATACATCATTTTGATTTTTAACTCGACATTTTGTTTCAAAATCATTGTTTTAGAAAGGATTTAATTAAAATCCTCAAAGTCAACCTGAACTCGTTTTCAGGTTCGCATCATATTATTAAAATATTAATTAACTATTGCGTATTTTGATAATTTAGCTTTAAACCGTCAATTCGAGTGAAATTCTGTGAGAATTTTGTATCGAGAATAAGGTTTAAGAAGACAAAATTCTATTCTCGATACAATTTTTATTCATTTCATTTCTAAAAATCACTCGAACTGACGAATTTTAATTTAAATTGAACAACCGATTATAAATTGTATCTCAGAGAGATTCTGAAACAAGTTCAGAATGACAAAATCCAATTATATAAATCCTAATTAATATCGTAATTTTGCTTTTATGTATTTGAAAGAACTTAAAGCGCGACAATTCAAGAATTTTGATGAAAATAATTTCGAATTTTCACCAAAAATTAATGCTTTTGTAGGACAAAATGGCAAAGGCAAAACCAATGTTTTGGATGCTATTCACTATTTGGCTTTAAGTAAATCGTATCT
The DNA here is from genome assembly GCF_029843245.1 of Empedobacter sp. GD03739. NCBI lineage: Bacteria > Pseudomonadati > Bacteroidota > Flavobacteriia > Flavobacteriales > Weeksellaceae > Empedobacter > Empedobacter sp. GD03739. The sequence continues at coordinate 18,406 of NZ_JAOCHX010000047.1, forward strand.
AAATCATTCGGATGCGATGAATATTCAGTTCGATTGTGATTTTTTTATATTAGAAGGAACTTTTGATCGAAATGAATCTGATGACCTGATTTTTTGCTTGGTTCGTTCTGGTCAGCCCAAACAATTAAAACGAAATTCGAAATCGTATGATCGTATTTCTGATCATATTGGACAATATCCTTTGGTAATGATTTCACCTTATGACAGTGATTTAATCAAAGAAGGAAGTGAAGTTCGACGCAAATTTTTGGATAATATTATTTCGCAATCGAATAAACAATATTTAGCTGATTTGATGCGATACAACAAGGTTTTAGTTCAACGGAATGCGTTGCTAAAATATTTTGCTGCAAATAATACATTTGATTCAACTTCTTTGGAAATTTATGATGAAGAATTGATTCATTTAGGAAAGAAAATACATGAAGTACGAAAAGAATTTATTCAAACTTTTTTGGAAGCTTTCCTAAAATATTACAATGAAATTTCAGAAGGACGAGAAAAAGTAAACATCGAATATATTTCACAACTTAATGATGCACCTTTTGAAACGGTTCTAAAAGAAGCTTTGTACAAAGATCGTTCGGCACAATATTCGACAGCTGGGATTCATAAAGATGATTTGTTGTTTACGATTACCAATTATCCTATCAAGAAATTTGGTTCGCAAGGTCAACAAAAATCATATTTAATCGCATTGAAATTAGCCCAATTAGAAGTTATCAAATCTTCATTAAACATTACTCCTTTATTATTATTGGACGATATTTTTGATAAATTGGACGAACATCGTGTAACACAATTGATTAAATTAGTGAACGAGGAACGATTCGGTCAAATTTTTATCACCGATACACATCCCGAAAGAACAGAGCAAATCATTAAACAAATTAATTCTGAAAGTAAAGTTTTCCGTTTATGAAAAAGTACGAAAAAAGAAGTAATCAACAAACACTTGGACAAGCTTTGGAGCATTTCATTAAACAAAGTGGAAAGGAAGAATTGATTTGGGAAGTGAAAGCAGAAGAGGCCTGGCAAACGGTGATGGGAAAGTTTTTCGAGAAATATACGGACCGAGTTGAAGTAAGACAAAGAGTTTTGTATGTAAAAATTAATTCTCCTGCAATGAGACAAGAATTATTGATGGGAAAATCGAAAATTTTAGCTAATATAAATGAAGAAATTAAAAAGGATTTTTTAGTTGACGTAAAAATATTTTAAATGCCTTACATCGAACATTCTACTTACCCTACACCTAATTTCATCAATAGAAATGCACATCTTTCTACCATTATTCCTGCGAAATTCAAGAAATATCCTGTTCCAGATTACACAAGAGAAAAAATGGAAACTGATGATGGTGATTTTCTGAATTTGGATTGGCGATTTCAAGAAAATAAAGACAAATTAGTTATACTTTTTCACGGATTAGAAGGCGATTCGAAACGAACGTATCTTAATTCGTGTTCAGATTATTTTTATGATAAAGGATTTAATATTCTAGCTTGGAATCATCGCTCTTGTGGAGGTGAAATGAATGACACTTGTCGTTTGTATCATCATGGATCAATTGACGATGTACACAGAGTTGTAGAAAAAGCGTTGAAAGAAAATTATCAAGAAGTTTATTTGATTGGCTACTCGATGGGAGGTGCATTAATTGTAAATTATTTAGGCGCTTATGACGCTCCTAAGCAGATAAAAGCAGCTTGTGTATTTTCTATTCCAATTTCTTTGAAATCTTGTGCCGATACATTGAAAATATTTCCGAACACTGTTTATTTTAAAAATTTCAAACGCACTTTAGTTCCAAAATTTAAAGCAAAAGCAAAACAATTTCCAGGAGTTTTGAATGAAGAAATGATTAATAAAATCAAGACTTTTGATGAAGTAGACGAATATTTTACAGCAGCTTTACATGGTTATTCATCTAAAGAAGATTATTATCACAAAGCTTCTCCTGCAACTGTTTTGAATAATATCAAAACACCATGTTTGATTGTTAATGCAGTAAATGATCCTTTTTTAGGGAAAGATTGTTATCCTATCGAACGCTTCAAAAAACATAAATTCTGCACCTTCGAAATGCCAAAATATGGTGGACATTGCGGCTTTCCATTAGAAAACAATAAACATTCTTGGGCTGAAATTAGAGCTTGGGAGTTTGTTAAATAAC